>NZ_JARVSG010000001.1:0-88000 GCF_030209335.1 Pseudarthrobacter sp. fls2-241-R2A-168 | reverse complement strand
AACAAAACACCTACTTCAAACCACCCCCACCACCAACACCGCGCGAATAAACCACACGCAAAAACGGAACCTCAGCGCTGCGTCGGGCACGTGCACGTGCACGTGCACCGACAGCCGAGACTTTTGCAGGGTGTCTTGAGTACGGCTCAACTGTGAGACGGTACGCACACGGACTTTGATTGGGCTCTCAATCGCCGCCCAATACAGGATCCCCAACAACTGAAGCCCCGGCCTCCTTCTGCCGCCTGGCAATAGCAGGGTTAGCGGCCCGGCCGTGGCGCATGCGAGGCAAAAGCACCGGCCGGAAGAGTTCCCCTTCGTTGTTGCGGACGTGAGCCGCAAACATGGAGTGATCCGCTTAACGAGTAACGAGCAGAAAGCCCCTTAAACAGCTCCGTCCCGGGAGGAACCGAAGGTTCCCGCCGGGACGGAGCTGCCACCCGCCGTCGGACTTTATGAGCGGAGGAGGCATCCACCCAAGTTGTCCAGAGCCGTGTTGGCGGTGTGAAGACTAGCTGCTGATTGCGGACTTCATCTCGTCATGCGCCTTCTTGCCTGCTTCCTCAGTGGAGAGCCGTTCGAAGAGCACCTCGGAGGTGTATCGCTTGATGATTTCCTGGATCGCGCCCGCACCCTTCGGCGGCGGAGCCGGAGCCTCACCGAGCTCATCCTTGATCTGGTCGATGAACTTGACCACCTTGACGTCGGAGGGGGTCAGCTTGGGTTCGATGGCTGCCCGGACCTCGGAGTTGGGGTAGACGCCGCGGTCGGCCAGGAGTGCCTCGCCGGCCTTGACGTTGTTGGCCAGGAAGTTGATGAACTTGGCGGTTTCCTTCGGGTGCTTGGTGCGGGAAGAGGCCGACCAGAACTGCGATGCCTTGTACCAGAGCCCGGCGTCATCGGCGGAACCGGACTTGGTGGGGAACCTCAGGATCTTGAGGTCTCCACCCGATGCCTTTTCCAGTGCGGGAGCCTGGTTGGACCACCAGAAGGCCATGCCGTTCTTGCCGGTTGCGAGACCGCTCTGGTCCAGCGGTGCGGCCTCAGCCTCTACCACCTCGGACGCGGACGGAACTGCCTTCTTCTCGCTGAGCTCCTTCAGGAACGCCCACCACTCGGCGATGTCGCCCGGCTCGAAGCCCAGCTTGCCGTCAGAGGTGTAGAGGGATTTGCCGTTCTGGCGGAGCCATACGCCCAGCGACGCCTCATCGGTTCCATAAGCGGCCGCACCGTAGGTGCCCTTCGGGGACTTGGCTGTGATGTCAGCGGCGATCCGCTCGAAATCCTCCCAGGTCCACTTGGAATCGTCCGGCAGTGGGACACCGGCGGCTTCGAACACCTTGGGGTTGGCCAGGATGGTGGCTGCGTTGATGCCGGCCGCGATACCCGTCAGGCCATCTTCGCCCTTGCCGGCGTTGAGGGCGGCTTCGTCGAGCTTGGAAGTGTCGATCTCGTACTTGGAGAGGTCAAGAAGGGCGCCCCGGCTGGAGTACTCGGTGATGTACTTTTCGTCCATCTGGATGATGTCCGGTGCGTCATTGGCAGCAACCTGGGTAGCCAGTTTGTCCCAGTAGCCGCTCCAGTCGCCGAATTCCGGCTTGACCTTGATGTTGGGGTTCTCAGCCTCGAACTGCTTGATGGCTTCCTGGGTCAGCTGGGCCCGCTTGTCGCCGCCCCACCAGGAGAACCGCAGTTCAACGGGGCCGTCGGAACTTTGCTGGCCGGATCCCGCGCCGCAGGCACTCAGGCTCAAAGCCATGACGACGGCGGCCGCGGCTGCTGCAACGCCGGTCTTACGTAAGGGGCGGCGTACGCCCGTCGATGGTGTTGCTGCCGGCTGCTTGGTTGCAGCAGAGGCAGAGCGTGAAAAAAGCGGCACTGGTACTCCGATCTTCTTTGATCATGTTGCTGGGGATGCGATGGGGGAATGAACTCGTAAACAACTATGGGCGAAACACTGGAAAGCGTTTTCTGAATCTAATGCTACAAGTTAGTAACTTGTATCACAAGATGTTTTTCAAAACTCTTCCGGCGGCAGAAACGGCCCGTCGAATGACGGGCCGTTTCCAGCAGGGCCCGGCGCGGCGCCGTGAGGAAGCTGGCAGGACCAGCCGCAGCGCCTACTTGATGCCGGTGGTGGCGATGCCCTTGATGAGGAACCGCTGACCGAAGAGGAAGACCAGGAACACGGGCAGCAGGGACACGATGGACATGGCGAACAAGGATCCCCAGCTCGTGGCGGACTGGGAGTCCACAAAGGCCCGAAGGGCTACCGGAACGGTGAACATGTCGGGGTCCGTCAAGTAGATCAGGGCGCCGAAGAAGTCGTTCCAGGTCCAAATGAAGGTGAAGATGGTGGTGGTGGCAAGCGCCGGGACCATCAGCGGCAGGATGACCCGCAGGAAGATGCGAGGATGGCCTGCGCCGTCGATCCTGGCGGCCTCATCCAACTCCCGCGGGATACCGCGGATGAACTGGACCATCAGGAACACGAAGAACGCATCAGTGGCCAGCAGCTTGGGTACCAGCAGCGGCCAGAAGGTGTTCACCCAGCCGATCTGAGAAAACAGGATGTACTGCGGCACGATGACCACGTGGAACGGCAGCATGATGGTCAGCAGCATGATGCCGAAGAACAGCTTCTTGCCGGTGAACTGCAGCCGGGCGAAGGCGTAAGCGGCCATCGAGCAGGAGATCAGGTTGCCCAGGATGGACCCGATGACCACAATGGCCGAATTGAGCATGTAGTGGCCGAACGGGTGGGTAAGTGCTGACCAGCCCGAAGTGTAGTTGCCCATCTCCAGGCTGTTCAGCCACAGGCCGGGCTCGCGGAAGATCAGATCGTTGGGCCGCAGCGAGGACACCACCATCCACAGCAGCGGGTAGATCATCAGCCCGCCGGCAAGGATCAGGATCGCGTGCTTGATGAGGGCCTTGGTCCGCTGCGAGCGGCTGAAAGCCAAGGTGCCGCGGGACTCCCGGACTTTGGGCTTGCGGTGGTTCGTAGGCTTGCCGGCGCCTGACTTCTTGTCCGGGGCGGGCAGCGTCTCAAGCTTAGTCGTCATAGAAAACCCAATACTTAGAAGCGATGAAGTTGATGGCGGTGAAGACGCCGATGATCAGCAGCAGGACCCAGGCCATGGCGGACGCGTAGCCCATGTCGAACTGGCCGAATCCCTTTTGGTACAGGTACAGGGTGAAGAACATGGTGGAGTCCGAGGGCCCGCCGTTGCCGCCCGAGACGATGAACGCCTGGGTGAACGACTGGAAAGAACCGATGATCTGCAGCACAAGGTTGAAGAAGATGATGGGGCTCAGCATCGGCATGGTGATCTTCCAGAACTGCTGCAGAGTGGTGGCGCCGTCGACCTTTGCCGCCTCGTAGTACATGTTCGGGATCTGGCGCAGGCCGGCAAGGAAAATGATCATCGGGGCGCCGAAGGTCCAGACGTGCAGGAGGATGATCGAACCCAGCGCAGTGCTCGGATCCGAGATCCAGCCCGGACCCTGGATGCCGAACATGGCAAGGACCTGGTTGACAAGGCCCGTGGTGCCGAAGATCTGCTTCCACAGGATGGCCACGGCCACCGAACCACCCAGCAGTGAAGGGAGGTAGAACACCGAGCGGTAGAAAGGCAGGCCGCGCAGCCCCTTGTCCAGGACGAGGGCGATGAGCAGGGCCACGGCGAGCTGGAGCGGCACACCGATAAACACGTAGGTGAAGGTCACCCGCAGTGAGTTGTGCAGCCGGGCATCCGTGAGCATCCGCGTGAAGTTCTCCAGCCCCGTCCATTCGGGCGGCTGGAGCAGGTTGTAATCCGTGAAGGACAGGTAGAGGGACATCAGCATGGGGCCAATGGTGATGGCCACCAGGCCAACCAGCCACGGCAGCAGGAAGATGTAGGCGGCCTTGTTGTCCCGGCCGTTGGCCTTCTTCTCTTCGGCGGTGGCTTTGCCCTTGCGCCGGGAGAACGAGCTCAGTTCGCTAATGGCGCTCACTGCGTCAGCCCCGTTCCGAACTTCCCCGCTGCAGCCGGCATTCCTGCCGGGCGCGGTGCCCTGGGTATGTGCTTAGCGGCCATGTGGTCTCCTTTGGTCATCGTGGCCTCCACGTTTTGGTAACCGCAAGCGATATAAGACGCATCCCTCCCCGACCCGCTTCCTGCAGAAGCTGGCAACGGCTGGCGATCGTCCTATGCGCCACGTGCGGTGGTGCGTTTGAAAAAGCGGCTCCGTACCAAAGTAAACGGTTTCTTGACTCTTGTATAGCCCTTTGTTAGTTTTTGAGAAAACGCTTTCTGTAGCAGGCGTCACATCATCCGGAATCACTTACCGAGGGGCAGGACAATGCGGTTTGGTCTCACAAAGCTATCAATGGCAACAGTCGGCGCGACAGCAGCACTTGCGCTGACCCTCACCGGCTGCGGCAGCAGCACCGAAGCCGGAAAGGTAGGGACGGTTGAGGACCCCGTCACCATCCGCTTCGCCTGGTGGGGCAACGACTCCCGGGCCAAGACCACGCTTGAGGTCATCAAGGACTTCGAGGCCGCAAACCCCACCATCAAGGTGCAGGGTGAGAACACCGAATTCAGTTCCTACTGGGACAAGATGGCCACCCAGATCGCCGGCGGCACCACTCCGGATGTCTTCGCCATGAGCGGCGCGTACCCCAGCGAGTACGCCACCCGCGGCGTCCTGCTGGACCTGGACAAGGTCAAGGACCAGATCGATACCTCCAAGTTCGCCGAGGGAACCGTGGAGCTGGGCAAAATCGAGGACAAGCAGTACACCATCACGGCCGGTGTAAATGCCATGTCCATGGTGATCGACCCGAAAGTCTTCGAAGCCGCCGGGGTGGAACTGCCGGACGATGAAACCTGGACCTGGGACGACTACGCGGACATCGCCGCCGAAATCACGAAAAAATCCCCGGCCGGAACCTTCGGCACAACCCCGATGTCCAACGACTCGTTCCTGGCCGTCTGGGCACGGCAAAACGGTGAGGACCTCTACACCGATGACGGTAAGAAGCTGGGCATCAGCGAGGACACCGCCACCAAATGGTTCGAGCTGAACAAACGGCTCATGGAAACCGGCGGCGCCCCCTCAGCATCCCAGACGGTTGAGGATGGTTCCGCCCAGCCGGAGATGACCCTCATGGGCCAGGGCAAACAGGGCATGAAGATCTCCTGGAGCAACCAGATGAACTCCTACTCGGGCTCGCCCCTGGTGATGATGAAGCTGCCCGGCGAGAGCAAGCAGCCGGGATCATGGCTGCGGTCTTCCATGGAATACGCCATCTCCTCCAAGTCGGCGCACCCTAAGGAAGCGGCCCTGTTCATCAACTATCTGGTGAACAACGTTGACGCTGCCACCAAGATCAAGAGCGACCGGGGCATGCCCGCCAACACGGAACTCAAGGCCGCCATCACTCCCCTCCTGAAGGAATCCCAGCAGAAGGAAGCTAAGTACCTCGACCGCCTGGCCGAAATGAAGATCGAGCCGCCGCTGCCGTTCCCCGCCGGATCGTCCGCCACCATGGAGGTCCTCAACCGGTTCAACACGGATGTATTGTTCGGAAAGATCTCCCCGCGGGACGCCGCCAAGGGCTTTATCCAAGAGGTCAACTCGAACCTTGGCTAGTCCAGGGCTGAGGCCCACCGTGACAATATCCGCCCTTACAGAACCGTGCGAACAGGAGGCAGGCCAGTGAACCGCACTGCCGGACAGAACAGCGCTGCGCCGAGAGGTCAGACTGCGCTGGGAGGTGGGACCGGACTGAGCCTTGAGACAGGGCTGCCTCGTGATGCTGGTCTGCCTACCAATGCTGGGCGGGGTCCGGATGTTGAGTTGTCCCAGCCCGATGTTGAGTTGTCCCAGCAGGCCCACCCACCCCGGCCCAGCGCGATCGCCGGCTACGAGGACTGGCCTGCCTACGTCCAGAAACACCCTCGGCACCAGGCTGCCAGCGCGTCGGCCCAGGAACTCGCGGACGCCCTGGGCGTGCCCAGCTTGTCTGGCGTGCTGGGTGTTCCCACCGAGCCCAGCGTTCCCAGCGGCCCCGAAATGCCCGACGCACCCGCTGCACCGCCGTCGCCGGACCTGACCGTCCACTGGGAGGAAACGTACGACGGCGTCACCACCTCCCAGCTCAGCTGGCAGCTGGGCTTCGGTCCCCGCACCACTGGCTGGCTGATTCGCCCGGCCGGCGCTGCAGGTCCCCTGCCCGGAATCCTGGCGCTGCACTGTCACGGCGGCAACAAGTTTGGTGGCGCCGACCGGCTGGTGGAACTTCCGGAGTCCCATCCCTCCGCGGAAAAAGCGAGAACCGGACACTACGACGGCCACGCGCTCGCCACGGACATCGCACGGCGCGGCTTCGCGGTCCTGGCCCACGACACCTTCGCCTGGGGCAGCCGACGCTTCAACCTCGACGTCCCACCGTGGCGGACGGCCTCCGCACTTGAGGCGCGTCAGGCGCAATGGCGGGAGGACGGCGTAGCTGCCTCCGACGCAGACGTGTACAACGCCGCAGCCGGATTCCACGAGGACACCGTAGCCAAAACCGCGGGCCTGCTGGGCACCAGCCTGGCCGGCATGGTGGCCCACGACGACCTCGCAGCCCTGGAGATCCTCGCTGGACTGCCGGATGTGGACCAGGACAGGCTGGGCTGCATCGGTTTCTCCGGCGGCGGCGGCCGCTCCCTGACCCTCGCCGCACTGAGTCCCAGGATCCGGAGCTACGTGGTGACCTGCATGATGACCACGTTCCAGTCGCTGCTGCCCGCCCACCTTGACGCGCATTCCTGGCTGCTGCAGACTCCAGGCCTATGGCGCCTCGGTGACTGGCCGGAGCTGACCGCAAGGTCAGCTGCCAGCCGGCTGCTGGTGCAGTACGCACTGGCTGACGAACTCTTTCCCGAAGACGGCATGCGCCAGGCCCACACCATTCTCGAGTCGCTGCACCCACCGGGAACCTACACCGGAAGCTTCTGGCCCGGCGGCCACGTGTTCACCTCCGGAATGCAGGAGGAAGCACTCGACTTCCTCGCCGCGACCCTGCACCACCCATCATCCACTGCAGAATCCAGCATCAGCCGCCATTCCACCTCCAGTTAGCAATCCCCCCAGCTTCCAATCCACCTCCCGTTAGCCCTTCCTCGCCTTCCAAACCACCTTCAAATGGCTATCCCAGTCAGTCGCCCCCTTCAATTTCAAACTTTCCCTTCAGTTCACTCTTCCCCTTCTGTAACCAAGGACCTTCCTCATGACTCGACCATCCGCCACCGCGGAAAACAGCACCCACCCGGCTGGGGGCACTCCTCCCGCCCCTGCCGCCCATGCCGTTCCCCGCATAGCCCTGGTAGGCGTCCACGGCTTCGGTGAACGGCACCTGGCCAATCTGGCGCGACTCGAGGAAGCCGGCGCCGTCGAGCTTGTTGCCGTGGCGGACCCGAACCCGCCGGCGGAGGGCCGGCTGGCAGAGTCAGTAGCCGTTTTCGATGACCTGGCGCAGCTGCTGGCAGCAGACCCGGGGGTCGACGTCGTCATTCTTGCCACCCCCATCCAGACCCATGCTCCCTTGGCACTCGCCGCCCTGTCAGCGGGCAAGGACGTCTATGTGGAAAAGCCGCCGGTGGCCTCACTCGCCCAGTTCGAGGAGGTGCTGACGGCGGTCGAGGCCGCAGGCCGGCTGGTCCAGGTGGGCTTCCAAAGCCTGGGCTCCCACGCGCTGCCCGCCATCCGGACCCTCGTGGAAGCCGGCGGCATCGGTGATGTCCTCGGACTGAGCGCGCAGGGGCAGTGGGTGCGGAGCAAGGCCTACTTCAAGCGGTCACGCTGGGCCGGGAAGCGCAGCCTGGACGGCATCGACGTTGTGGATGGCGTGGCTACGAATGCCCTCGCACACGCGGTGGCCACGGCTCTCCACATGGCGGGAGCCCGGACCATTGGCGACGTGGAGTCGGTGGACACAGACCTGTACCGGGCACACGACACCGAGAGCGACGACACCTCCATCCTGCGCGTCCGCACCGCCGCCGGCACCACCCTGCTCTGCGGCCTGACACTGTGCGCACCCGAACAGCAAAACCCGTCCGTGACTGTGCACGGCACTTTGGGTGAGATCACCCTGTTCTACACCGAAGACGAGGTGCTTATCAGCACCGCCGACGGCGAGCGCCGTGAGACTTTCGGCCGGACCGACTTGCTGGAGAACCTGCTGGACGCGCGGTCCACCGGCGCCGCGCTGCTGTGTTCCCTGCCCCACACCGGCGCCTTCACCACCGTCCTGGAAGCCATCCGCACTGCACCTGCACCGCAGCAGATCGGTCCGGAGCACATCACCTGGGAAGGCGAGGGCGACGATGCCCATCCGGTAGTACATGGAATCGGGCCTTTGCTGGAGCGTGCCGCCAAAGCCCAGGCCACCTTCGCCGAACTGGGCGTCCCGTGGGCGGGAAAGCTGCCGCCGGCCCGCACCATGACGCTGGACGGGCAGGAGGTGGCGGAGTACCAGGATGGCAGCCGCATCCGCGCTGTGTCTTCCCCGCGGCCCTATCTGCACCCTGTCCGGACCCGTTCGGGGATCGTGGTCACGGACCACCAGCCGCTGGACCACGTCTGGCACGTCGGCGTCGGCGTGGCCTTGCAGGACGTGGACAGCATCAATTTCTGGGGCGGTCGTACTTACACCCGTGCGGCCGGCCAGTACATCTGGCGCCCGGACCACGGCACTATCACGGCAACCTCGGTTGAGGAGACGGCTGCCGCAGCAGGCGGTCAGGAGGGCCGGCTGCAGGAGACGCTGAGCTGGAACGGGCCCGACGGCGCCCCGGTCCTGGCCGAGGAACGCACCTGGACCTGGTCCGGCGTCAGCCCGTCCACCTGGCAGCTGTCCCTCGACTTCGCCCTCTCCCCCGCCGGCGACAAGCCAGTCAGCCTGGGCAGCCCGGGCTCCAATGGCCGGCACGAAGGCGGTTACGGCGGGTTTTTCTGGCGGTTGCCCGGGTGCGAAGGCGCCAGGGTGTGGACGCCGGAGGGCGAAGGCGAGTCGGGCGTGCACGGTTCAGTGACGCCCTGGCTCGCTTGGTCGGGAAAGTTCGGGACGGAACCTTTGGCGGCCGGACAGTCCGACGACGGCACGTCATTTGGCAGCGCCACGCTCGTTTTTGTGGCGGCGGCGGAATCCACGGACCCCTGGTTCGTCCGGGTGGACGGATACCCGGGCGTGGGCCAGTCGCTGGCGTGGGACACCCCGGTCATCGCTGAACCGGGCCATCCCGTCCAGCGCAGCATCACCGTATTTGTGGCCGACGGCATCCTGGACACAGCAGACATCGAAGCATTGATCAACCGGCAGGGGAACCGTTCATGAGCCAGACAACAGCTGACACCACAACGCTAGCGGGCAGAATTGCCCCCGCATCGGCAGAAGACCGCGCCATCAAACGCCGGCGGGTCCTGGACATCCTCGATGCGAAGGGCCGCGACTCCCTGCTGTTGACCACCAACACGGCGCTGACCTGGTACCTGGACGGCAGCCGGGTCCACATCAGCCTGGCCGGCGATCCCATCGCCGCCCTCCTCGTGGACCGCGACGGCGACCACCTCGTCACCTTCAACAACGAAGCCGGCCGGATCGCTGCCGAAGAACTGCCCGCCGGCGTCGCCCTGCATTCCGTGCCCTGGTACGGCAACCTGCACGAGGCGGCTGCCGCCGTCGGGACTGCCGTAGGGGGTCCAGGCGGAAGTGGCACTGCTGGAGCTGGCACGGCACCGCTGGCCGAAGCTGATGCGGCGGCTGAACTGCGCGCAGCCCGCCAGCAACTCCTCCCCGCGGAGAGCGCGCGCTACGCCGAGCTCAGCGCCGAGGTGGCCGTGATCATGACGGATGTGCTCGCGGCGGCCCGGCCGGAAACCACCGAGTTTGAGTTGGTGTCCGCCCTCGCCGCCCGCGTTGTTGCCGCCGGCGCAGAGCCGCTGGTCCTGTTGTGCAACGGCAGCAGCCGCAGCGGGTTCCGGCACCCGCTGGCCACGCACTCGCCCCTCGGCCGCCGTGCCATGGCTGTGGTGTGTGCCCGCAGGGACGGCCTGGTCGCGAACATCACCCGTTGGGTAAGGTTCGACGGCGGCGCACCGGAAGAGCGGGACGCCGAGGCACGTATTGCAGCGGTTGAGGCCGACATTTTCGACGCCACCGTCCCCGGTGCCCGGCTGGACAGGATCTTTGCCGAGATCAAGGCAGCGTACGCCCGGCACGGCTTCGGTCCGGACCAATGGGAACAGCACCACCAGGGCGGCCCCGCGGGCTATGCAGGCCGGGATCCCCGCGTCACCGCATCCGCAACGGACACTGTTGTCCTGAACCAGGCTTTCACCTGGAACCCGTCCGGACCCGGCGTCAAGATCGAAGACACAGTCCAGCTCACCGCCTCAGGCCTGCAGGTCCTTACTGTCGATCCGCGCTGGCCCGTGACAACGGTGAACGGCCTCCAGCGGCCGGCGATTCTCCAGCTCTAATCAAACGCTCTCTCACTTAATGCGCTAAAACGCGAAACGCTCTCTCAGTCGTAGCCGGAGTACCGGCAAACGCCTGAGAGAGCGTTTCGTCCAGCCCGACATCGACTGATGGAGCGTTGGATTTTTTGCCACATCAAGTGATAGAGCGTTGGGTTTATTGCCACATCAAGTGATAGAGCGTTGGATTTATAGCCACATCAAGTGAGCGAGCGTTGCTAGGGAAGGATGAGGTCGCCGTCCACGCGGCGCGGGATGCCCAGCGGGTTGCTGTCCACCAGCGCCGGGTGCAGGACCGACGCCGGTGCGTCCTGGTAGGCGACCGGACGCTGGAACCGACGGACCGCCGTCGCGCCCACCGAGGTGAAGAGCGAGGTGGTGGCCGGGTAGGGGCCGCCGTGCTGCTGCGCCCAGTTGACGGCCACGCCGGTGGGCCAGCCGTCGAAGAGCACGCGGCCTGCGAGTTCAGACAAATGCTCCACAAGCGCGGAAACGTCCTCCCCCGGCTGGGCGTGCACTGTGGCGGTGAGACTGCCCGGAACCTTGGCGAGCACCGCCGACAGTTCCGCCCGGTCCGTGTATTCGATCAGCATGGTGGTGGGGCCGAAGCACTCTTCCAGCAGCTGCCCGGGGTTTTCCAGAACCTTCGCGGCGGTAGTGGAGAAGACCACCGGGGCTGCACCGTTGGCCACGGCGTCCTGGTCCACGGTGCCGCTGACAACCTCAACACCCTGCACCGATGCAAAGCTGCGCAGGCCGTCCGGGTAGGCCTCGGCTATACGGCTGGTGAGCATCCCCAGCGCCGGCTTGCCCTTGCTGGCCTCCGCCACCTGTGCGGCGAAATCCGTTCCGGCCGGGATGAAGACCAGCCCCGGCTTGGTGCAGAACTGCCCGGCGCCCAGGGTGAAAGAGCCAGCGAGCCCTTCGGCCAGCGTGGCGGAGCGTTCTGCCAGCGCTGCCTCTGTGACCACCACCGGATTCAGGCTGCCCAGTTCGCCGTAGAACGGGATGGGCTCGGGACGGGATGTTGCGAGGTCAAAAAGGGCGCGGCCGCCGGGGATGGAGCCGGTGAAGCCCACGGCTTTGATGGCCGGATCCTGGGCCAGGGCTGTTCCCACCTCGCGGCCGGATACCAAGGCGAAGATTCCTTCCGGCGCTCCGGCATTACGCAGTGCCTCAGCCACAATTTCAGCGGTCCGTTCCGAGAGGCGCAGGTGGCCGGAGTGGGCCTTGACGATCACGGAACAGCCCACGGCCAGCGCCGAGGCGGTGTCGCCGCCGGCTACAGAGAACGCGAACGGGAAGTTCGACGCCGAAAATACCGCCACCGGCCCAATGGGCCGGAGGATACGGCGAAGGTCGGGCGTGGGTGGAGTGGCGTCCGGGTTGGCGTGGTCGATTACTGCTTCGAGGTAGGAGCCCTCAGTAATCACGCGGGCGAACAGGCGCAGCTGGCCGGTGGTCCTGGCCACTTCACCGGTGAGGCGGGTGGTGCCCAGGCTGGTCTCGGAATCGGCGATCTCCACCAGTTCGGCGGCGTTCGCGTCCAAAGCATCAGCCACGGCGGTGAGCCAGCCGGCCCGCTGGGCATCGGAGGCAGCCGCCGAGATTTTGGCAGCGTACGTGGCCGCGGCCGTCAGCTCGGACAGTGAGAGGGTTGCAGTTGTCACGTCAGGTACCTGTTCTGTAGTTGTACGTTCTTCAGTGCGGCAGGTCGCAAATTTACGGTGCATCCCGGAAGCGGAAGCCGAGCCCCGGCTGGTCCCCGAGCGTCACCCGGCTGTTGCTGAACCGGACCGGCGACGGGCCGGCCAGGATCCCCAGCTGTTCAAAGGATGCCTCCTCCACGTCCTCCACCAGGGTGGGCTCCGCGAGCGTCAGCGCCAGCTGCCCGGACAGCTCCGGGAGCAGGTGCGGCATCACCTTGATGCTGTTGGTCCTGGCCAGCTCAACAATGCGCCGGAACGGGGTGATTCCTCCCACCCGAATGATGTTGGGCTGGATGATGTCCACCGCTTCCGCCTCAATAAAATCCCGGAAGCGGTAGATGGTGTGGAGGTTTTCACCCAGGGCGATCGGCACCGGCGAGTGCTTGCGGAGCCTCCGGTAGGCCCACAGGTCGTCCGCCCGGATGGGTTCCTCCAGCCACTCGAGCCCGAACTCGGACAGGACATCGAGGGCCCGGAGCGTGGTGGGCAGGTCCCAGCGCTGGTTCGCATCGATCATCAGCTTCCGGCCCGGACCCAGGACGGAGCGAACGGCGGCTACGCGTTCGGCATCCTCGTGGATGTCCGGCTTGCCCACCTTGATCTTCACGGCATGGTGGCCCGCGGCGACCCACCGTTCGGTCTGGGCCACCAACTCGTCGAGGCTGTAGTGCAGGTTTACCCCGGAGCCGTAGACCTCGGCGGACTCCTGCCGCTGGCCAAGGAATCCGGTAACGGAGGTGCCGGCGCGGGTAGCCTGCAGGTCCCACAGGGCCAGGTCGACGCCTGCCATCGCAATAGTGGTCAGTCCCCCGCCGCCGGCCTCGTGCAGCCGTTTCCACAGCGCGTCCCAGACCACCTCGGGGTTGGCGGGCAACCCGGCGATGAAAGGGGCGACGTCGTGGTCCAGCAGTGCCTTAACTGCCTGGGGTCCAATGGTGGGCGTCCAGGAAAAGCCATGCCCCGCGCCGCCGTCGTCCGTGTGGACCTGCGTGACGATGACGTGGTTCTCCGGCGCCTCCACGCCCCAGCTGCGGCGCAGCGGAACGGTGATGAGCCGGGTGGTCAGGCCCGCGATGCGCGGTACCGTGCGGACCGCTTCGGCGGCCAGGACACTCATCAGCGGCCGGCCAGCTCGTAGCCCTTGGCGAGGATGGCCTTCAGTTGCACGAGCTGCTCTTCGGTGGGGTCAACCAGCGGCGGGCGTACGGACCCGACAGGCAGGCCAGCCAAGCGCAGGCCTGCCTTAATGAGGGAAACACCGAAGCCCGGGGTCTGGTCGCGCAGGCGGACCAGCGGAGCGTAGAAGCCTTCCAGCAGTGCGTTGCGCCGCTCTTCGTCACCGGCGATGTAGGCGTCGTAGTAGGCCTTGGCGATTTCCGGGGCCATGGCGAACGCGGCGGAGGAGTACAGCGGGATGCCAAGGCCGCGGTAGGCGCCCTGGGTCAGTTCGGCAGTCAGGAGGCCGTTGAAAAAGGCGAAGTCGTCGCGCCCCGTCGCGCGGACCGCGGACACGATTTCCTGCGCCAGGCCCACGTCACCGAGGCCGTCCTTGAAGCCGATGACCTTGGGGTTGGCGGCCAGCCGCGCCATCGAGGCCGCGGTGAACTTGGCGTTGCCGCGGTGGTAGACGATCACCGGGAGGCTGCTGGCATGGGCCACCGCCTCGATGTAGGCCACGAGCCCATCGGTGGGCCCGGTGACCAGGTATGGCGGCAGCACCAGGAGGGCGTCAGCCCCGGCTTCTTCGGCAGCGCGGGCGGCAGCAATGGCGTGGCCGAGAGGTCCGCCGGCTCCGGCAACCACCGGCACCTTTCCGGCAACAACCTCGACGGCGGCCGTCACCACGGTGCGGACCTCCTCGATGCTGAGGGCATGGAACTCACCGGTGCCGCAGGCGGGGAAAACGCCTCCCGGCCCGAAAGGAAGGCGCGAGCTGATGTGCTCCTTGAGCAGTTCCACGTCCACGACGCCTTCGGCCGTGAAGGGGGTGACGGGAAAGAACAGTACGCCGTCGAATTTCATGGTGTCTCCTTGGCTCCGCTGCCGGCGGTGACCAGCGCGGAGTTCTCGTCGTTGAGGGTGGGGTGGGACTTAAGTTCTGTGCGCCAGCTGCGCGTGGGCTGCCAGCCCAGGAGTTCCTGCGCCTTGGCGATGGAAAAGGCCGGGCTGGTGCCGGTCAGGCCGGCGCTGAGTGCTTCGCTTCCGGGCAGGAACCTGGGCATCAGTTCAGCCAGGGGTGCCGTGGCCAGGGCGTCAGCGGCCCCCACGAAGAAGGTTTCCCCGTTGGGGATGGACGGCATCTTCGCCAGCAGCAGGTCCAGGAAGTCCGCCACGTCGCGGGCATCCACGTAGTTGAACAGCGCAGGTGCGGACAGGGCGGGATCGGCCAGCCGTTCGGCGAGGGTGTGGCCCTGCTGGGTTGGCGCGCCCTCCCATTCCTCCGGGGAGATCACGAAGCAGGGCCGGAAGGCCGCGTAGCGGATCTTCTCTCCCTGTGCTGCGGCGAACGCCTGGACGGTCTGCTCGGCGATGAGCTTGGACAGCGCGTACGCGTTCCACGGCTTCGGCGGCGTCCGCTCGTCCAGCGGGAACGACGGCGGCAGCCAGCCCGCCGGTGAGCCATAGCCCAGCACCGTGGGGCTGCTGGCCGTCACGATCTTCGGGACGCCCACTTCCGTCGCTGCGCTGACCACGGCGAAGGCGAGCCGGGTGTTCGTGGCGAAAATGACGTCCTCTGGCGCGCTGAACGGTACGGCGATGGCCGCGAGGTGGACGACAGCGTCGGGCGTGGTTTCGCGGAGGAGGCGCAGAGCCTCGCCCGGGGCCAGGAGGTCTGCGGTTTCCTGCACCACCCCGGCCGGCAGCTGGTCAGCCGGAACGGCATCCCGGTCCACCGAAATCACGTGGTGGCCCTTTTCGGCGAGCCCGGCCACAACGCTGCGGCCCAGGCGGCCCGAGCCGCCAGTGACAAAAATCCTGCTCATGTTATTCCTTCGGGTCCGGTGCTGCGGTTACTTGCCGCGGCGGAGGTCGACGCCGAGATCCAGGTCCTCGATGCGTACGGGCAGGGAGGTTTCCAGGGAGCGGTTGCCGGCAATACCCACGGAGACCGAGCGGAGCCCGTCCAGGTAGCCGGACGGACGGCCCAGCGGGTCCTCGCCCGGGCCGTTGAAGAGGTCGGAGAGCAGGAGCTCGTCGCCGCCGCCGTGGCCGCCTTCGCCGTTGACGATCGGCACCTCGTAGGCTGCCTCCCAGTGGCGCTGGACCACCAGGCGTTCGCCGTTGCGGCGGATGGCGTCTTCTTCCTCGATGGGCGTTGCGCTGGGGTCAACCACGGTCTTTTTGTCCGTGCTGCTGGTGACCGCGGCGCGTTCCACAACCTCAAGCTCGGCCCGGCCTTCGGTGCCGTTGACGGCAACACGGTAGCCCTCCCACGGGCTGTGGGCGTTCAGGGAGTAGCTCAGGCGCGGCCCGCCCTGGTACTCCACCACCAGCGCGAGGTTGTCCTCGATGGTGATGCCGCCGGTGAAGACGTCCTGGTCGCGTCGGTAGCCGTCATAGTGCTCGTTGTCCAGGAAGAGGGCCTTGAGCCGCTCGTCCTCGCGCAGGTCCAGGGTAAAGGGATCCTTCTCCGCCGTCGCCGGGGCATCGGCGTCGGGAGTGCCGCGCTCCGGGCGGGGGCCCAGGCCGCGCTCGGCGGCGTTCTTGTCGCCGTAGAACTTGAGTCCACCGGAGGCGAAGACACGCTCGGGGACGTCGTCGATCCACCAGTTAACCAGGTCGAAGTGGTGCGAGGCCTTGTGGATGAGCAGGCCCCCGGAGTTCTTCTTCTCGCGGTGCCAGCGGCGGAAGTAGTCAGCGCCGTGAACCGTGTCCAAGACCCAGCTGAAGTCGATGGAGGTGACCTTGCCGATCACGCCGCTCTGGATGATTTCCTTGAGCGCACTGTTGCGCGGCGAGTAGCGGTAGTTGAAGGTAACCACCACGTTGCGGCCGGTCTCGTGCACGGCCTGGGTGATCCGGCGGCAGCCCTCGGCGTCGATGGTGAGGGGCTTTTCGACGACGACGTCCGCTCCGGCGCGGAGGCCCTCCACGATGTAGTCGGCATGGGTGTAGTCAGGCGTGGTGACGATGACGCGGTCGATGTTGTTGGCCTGGATGAAGGCGGTGAGGTCTGCTGGATCAAAGGAGGCGACGGGTCCCGGCGCACCGAGTTCCTGGATGAGCTGCTGGTAGAACTCCACCCGGCCCGGGTTCACGTCCGAGAATGCGACGAGTTCAGCGGTGTCGGCGTGCTTGCCGAAGATGGCCCGGATGTACATCTCGGAGCGTCCGCCGGTGCCGATCAGCGCGATGCGGGCCTTCCCGGCATGTCCGGCTGCAGCGTCCAGGGCTGTGCTGGTGTCAGCGGCTGTTGCCGCTCCGGCAGCAGTACTGGACTCGGCTGTGTTGACCATAAGGGTGCCTTTCGGAAGGTATTACCTGGCCGCGCCGGCGGCCTCTGACATTCAATCTGTGGCGCTCTGCTGCACCCGTCCAAGAAAGCGTTTTCTCAGATCACTAATAGATTTGTACCAACCGGAAGCGGTATCCGTCAACCATTATCAGCACTGAGAGAAAGCGTTTTCTAATCCTGTGGCCATCCCCGCTGGACTGGAGAGCCAAAAACTTGTGGGAAAACTTGGGAAAAGGTTAGAAATCGCTTTCCCGTTGCGTTATATGCTGGCAGTAGTCCGTCGGGCAAAGGCGGCAGGACCCTGCCACGGCAGGAGAACTACCATGGCAGCAGCACGCGCAGGGCTTCAGGCCCGCAGCGCCTAGGAAGGGACCACAATGGTCAGGAGATCGGCAACCGGCAGGATTGGCATCGCGGATGTTGCCGTGAAGGCTGGGGTTTCCCATGCCACCGTGTCCCGGGTCATGAACGGGAATTTCACCGTGGACCCGGACATCGCCGCCCGCGTCCGCGCTGCCGCTGCAGAACTGAAATACCAGCCCAACCCGGTGGGCCGCAGTCTGGCACTGGGCAAGACCGACACCATCGGGATTGTGGTCCCGGACCTCGCGAACCCTACGTTCCAGGCAATCCTGCGCGGGCTGAGCCGGGCCGCCGCGCAGGATGGCTACCGCGTACTCATCGCCGACTCCTTCGAGGTGTCCAGCGAAGAAGCCATCCTCGCCGGCGAGGCCCGCCGGCGCTGCGACGGCCTGGTGTTGTGTGCGCCCCGCATGACGGACGCCGAGCTGGAGGAGATCGCGCCCTCCCTGAACCCCCTGGTGCTGATCAACCGGACCACGGCGGCGCCGGATGTTCCCAGCCTGGTGGTGGACTACGGACAGGGCGTGCAGGACCTCGCCGAACACCTCGTGGACCTCGGACACACACGCCTGGCATTCCTTGCCGGGCCGCCGCGCAGCGCCTCCAACGGCATGCGGCTCAAGGGCCTGGAGGCGTTTATGGCTGCCCATCCGCAGGTGGATGTCCGGATGCTTGAAGGCGGTTCTGACTTCGACACCGGACACGGTGCCGTGGACGCCGTGCTGGAAAGCGGCGCTACCGGGATCCTTGCCTTCAACGACTTGGTAGCCATGGGCCTGATGAGCGGGCTGCATGAGCGCGGGCTCGATGTTCCGGGCGATATCTCCGTCACCGGCTTCGACGACATTCCGTTCGCCAAATACACCACCCCGGCCCTCACTACGGCAGCCGTTCCCATCACCGAGCTGGGTGAGCAGGCCTGGCACCAACTCCGCGCGCTGATCCGCAAAGAGCACAACGACGCTCCAGGCAGCCGGTACCAGCCGCGGCTCCAGGTCAGGGCCAGCAGCGGGCCGGCCAAGGCGCCGCGCTCAACGGTGCACGGCTGACAGCCTGCTCCAAACCCCTGAAGTTTTGAGGCAGATATGCCGACTTGAACGGCATCCGAGTCTGCATATCTGCCTAAAAACCCGATGGTCAGGGACGGGCCGGTACCGTACCTCCGGAGGCCACCCCCGCCTCCTTGTAGTAGCCCTCGATATGGGCGGCAACAAGCTTCCCCGCCCGTTCGCCGTCGTCACTCCGAACGGCGGCCAGGATGTTGTGGTGTTCCGCCCGAAGCCGGCCTGCCGTAGTGTCCCAGTCCGGCAGATTGGCCGTGAGCCGGGACGCGTAGCCGGTGATGGATTCGCGCAGGGAGCCCATCATCGCGCTGACCACGGCGTTGCCGGCAGCGTCCGCAAGGGCCAGGTGGAAACGGACATCCAGGGCCAGGAACTCATCCACGCCTACCGCGTCGCCATCCATCTCCTCCAGGAGCCTGGCGGCCAGCGCCAGCTGCGGCGAATCCGCTCTGGCATGGGACACAGCCCAGGACTCGAGCAGCACGCGCGTTTCCACGATGTCCGCCACGGGCAGGTGCTGCGTGGCCACATGCAGCCGCAGGGCCGAGCCGAGTGCCGCTGTCGGATCCGAGATGACAACTGTCCCGGCGTCGGGGCCTGACCCAACTCCGGCCCGCACCACGCCCATCGCCTCAAGGATCCTGATGGCCTCGCGGACCGAGGTGCGTGACACCCGCAGCTGCTCAGCGAGGGAACGCTCTGCGGGCAGCCGTCCGCCCACTGCCAGGCGCCCCTCGGAAAGCTCGGTCTCAATCCAGTTGAGGACAAGTTGGTGGGTCTTCATGGAGCAATAGTAGTTGATGTGGTTGGACCACATGCCTTAGAGTGTGGTTAGACCACAGCCGGTCCGTGCACCAAGGACCCAGCCCACGGCCCAACGGAGGACGCCATGACCCACACCATCCAGCCCAACAACCCGGAAACCGCGCCTGCACCGGACGCGACCGACATTCCGGCCGCGCCTGCGCCTGCCGGGATCCCCGCCGGCA
Organism: Pseudarthrobacter sp. fls2-241-R2A-168; assembly: GCF_030209335.1. Taxonomy (NCBI): domain Bacteria; kingdom Bacillati; phylum Actinomycetota; class Actinomycetes; order Micrococcales; family Micrococcaceae; genus Pseudarthrobacter; species Pseudarthrobacter sp. fls2-241-R2A-168. The sequence goes on along the minus strand of NZ_JARVSG010000001.1, from coordinate 68,901 downwards.
GGCCGGCCCCCGCAGCCTCCGCCGTGCCTGCTGCGTTGAAGCGCCGCATTCCCAAATACTCCGACCTTGCACCCCTGATGCAGTTCAAGAAGCCAGAGTTCAGCAAGGAAGCACGCCTCAAGCGGGCCAGCACCATCTGGGAACTGCGGGACATCGCCAAGCGCCGCACCCCGCAGGCCCCCTTTGACTACACCGACGGCGCTGCCGAAGAGGAAATCACCCTGGGCCGCGCCCGCCAGGCTTTCCTCGACATCGAATTCCGCCCCGGCATCCTGCGTAACGTCTCCAGCATCGACCTCAGCACAGAGATCCTCGGCAAGCCCTCCCGCCTTCCCGTGGGCATCGCACCTACCGGTTTCACCCGGATGATGCAGTCCGAAGGCGAATACGCCGGATCCCAGGCAGCCGAGGCAGCCGGCATCCCCTACACCCTCTCCACCATGGGCACGGCCTCCATCGAGGACGTTGCCGCCGCCGCACCCAACGGGCACAACTGGTTCCAGCTCTACCTGTGGACGGACCGCGACCGGTCGCTGGAACTGATCGAACGCGCCGCCAGGGCGGGCAACGACACCCTGATGGTCACCGTGGACACCGCAGTGGCCGGCGCCCGCCTCCGCGACGTCCGCAACGGTATGACCATCCCGCCGGCGCTGACGGTAAAGACCGTGCTGGATGCGTCCTACCGCCCCGCCTGGTGGTTCAACTTCCTCACCCACGAGCCGCTGACGTTCGCCTCGCTCTCCCGTTACACCGGCACTGTGGCGGACCTCATCAACTCCATGTTCGATCCCACCCTCACCTTCGAGGACCTGGACTGGCTGCGCGAAACCTGGAAGGGCAAGCTGGTGGTCAAGGGCATCCAGACCGTGGAGGACGCCCGCCGCGTGGTGGACCACGGTGCCGACGGTGTGGTCCTGTCCAACCACGGCGGCCGCCAGCTGGACCGTGCGCCCATCCCGTTCCACCTGCTCCCCGAGGTCAAGCAGGCGTTCACAGCGGACAACACCGATGCTGCGATCATGCTGGACACCGGCATCATGAGCGGCGCGGACATCGTGGCCGCCCTGGCCCTGGGCGCCGATTTCACGCTGATCGGCCGCGCCTACCTGTACGGCCTGATGGCCGGTGGCCGCGCGGGTGTGGACCGCACCCTCCAGATCCTCGAGAAGGACATGGCACGCACCATGGCGCTGCTTGGCGTCAGCAGGATCTCCGAGCTCACCCCGGACCACGTGCGCCTGCTCAACAAGTAGGTCACACCCCAACTGACGGGGCTACTTCTTCCGGCCGAACTTGGGGAGGTTGGGGAGGTTCGCCAGGAGGTCGGCGGCCTTGGTGGCCGCCCGGCCCACTGTGCGGCCGATCTGCTGCGGGACGCTGTCGTCGCTGAGGGCGGCAGCCGTTCCGCCCGGAATAACGACGGCGGGACTCAGGTCGGCGCCGTCGGGCGCCAGGACACCGGCGGAGACAGCGTCCGCTGCCACGGCGTCGGCCGTGGCGTGTTCCTTCTCCGGTGCTTCCCGCCGCGGGGCTGGTCCACCGGCTCCTGCCGGGACGACGGGAGCCTCTTCCTCCGGATCTGCAACGCGCGCAGGGGCGGCAGGTGACTTCGCTGCGGGAGCTGCCGAGCCGACGTCGAACGTTTCAAGCCAGCTGGCAATCCCCTCCAGCGGCTCGCGGTTCAGCGCGTAATAACGCTTCTGGCCCTGGGCCCGCATGCTGACCAGCTGTGCTTCACGCAGGACCTTCAGGTGCTTGGAAATGGTGGGCTGGCTAGCTGCCAGTTCCTCCACGAGCTCCCCCACGGCCTTGTCCCCGGAACGAAGGGACGCCAGGATGTCCCGCCGGGTCGATTCCGCTATGACGGCAAATACGTCGTCTGTCACCATGCCTCCCACCCTAGCGACATATACGCCGAAAGGCATCAACTATTTCGCCGGGCCAAGCCATTGGGAAGCGGGCCGGCGGGAGCGGGATTTCAGTCGAACCAGGGGTCCAGTCCGTGCAGCGGAAAGACTGCTTTGCGGGTAGCCATGACGGTCCGGTCCACGGCGTCGTTGGGGTCGAATCCCACTTCCCAGGACCGCCACCACAGTTCCACGTCATCGCCCATGAGGCCCGGCGCCGAAACGCCGAACTTCTCCTCAACGTACGTCCGCCAGTCCTCCGGGACCGCGGTCCGGAGCGGCACCGGCCTGCCTGCGACGATGGCAATCAGGTGGCTCCATGCCCTGGGAACCACGTGCAGCACGTTGTATCCGCCGCCGCCGGTGGCAATCCAGCGGTTGTCACAGTAACGGGCCGCAAGGTTCCCGACGGCGGTGGCCGCCTCCCGCTGCCCGTCCACACTGAGGTTGAGGTGCGTGAGCGGATCCGTCCGGTGCGAGTCACAGCCATGCTGGCTGACGATGACCTCCGGCTGGAACGCTGCCACAAGCTGTGGGACCACCGCGTGGAAGGCGCGCAGCCAGCCGGCGTCGCCGGTTCCGGAGGGCAGCGCGATATTGACGGCAGTTCCTTCCGCTTCCGGTCCGCCAATCTCGTTGGCGAATCCGGTGCCCGGGAACAAGGTGAGCCCGCTTTCGTGCAGGGACACCGTGAGCACCCGCGGGTCATTCCAGAAAATGCTCTCCGTTCCGTCCCCGTGATGGGCATCGACGTCGAGGTAGGCGACCTTCCTGACCCCGCCGTCGAGCAGCCTCCGCACGGCGAGGGCCGCATCGTTGTAGATGCAGAATCCGCTGGCCCGGTCGCGGGAAGCATGGTGCATGCCGCCGCCGAAATTGACCGCATGCAGTGCTGAGCCGTCCAGGATCTTTGACGCAGCCAGCAGGGAGCCGCCGGCCAGCCTGGCCGCCGCCTCATGCATGCCGGCGAAAGAAGGATCGTCCTCGGTGCCCAGGCCCCGCGACTCATCAATTGCGGAGGGGTCATCACTGACCCTGCGGACGGCTGCTACAAACTCGGCCGAGTGCACGGACTCGAGCTCGGCGTCAGTGGCGACATAGGGGGCTTCCACGGCCACATGGTCCAGGTCGAACAGCCCCAGGCTGCGGGCCAGGCGGGCGGTAAGGTCCATCCGCTCCGGCGCCATGGGGTGGCCCGGCCCGAAATTGTAGGCGGTCATGTCAGGGCCCCACGCCACCGTCGTTGGCGGCGCGGGCTGGCTGAGACCCGGCAGATATGTCATCAATCACAGGCTACCCGAGCGTGCAGCCTATCCCGCCCGGCCATTACGCGGGCATAAGTGGTTTACTACTGAGGGAAGCAGAACCAACCGAGGAAACGCCACACATGACGCAAAGCCAGGCCAGGCCCCGGAACCCGGCCAGCTGGCACCCCGCCGCTCAGGAGCGGGAGGGCCTCTGGGTCTTCACCCGGGTGCGCGATTTCATTGACGACATTGCCAACACCTCCCCCGCCCGGCTTGCGCTGACTGCATTCGCTGCCGTGTGCCTGGTGTTCACGTTCCTGCTCTCCCTGCCCTTCTCGTCCGCCACCGGCACGGCCACCCCGTTGCACCAGTCCATGTTCACCGCCGTCTCCGCCGTGTGCGTCACCGGCCTGACGGTGGTGTCGACGGCGGTCCACTGGTCCTTTTTCGGCCAGCTGGTGATCCTGATCGGCGTTTTCATCGGCGGCCTCGGCACCCTGACGCTGGCGTCGTTGCTGGCGCTGATGGTGAGCAAGCGGCTCGGCGTGCGGGGCAAGATCATCGCCGCCGAATCCATGAACAACGCCGGCCGCCTCGGGGAAGTGGGAACGCTGCTGCGGATCGTGATCACCACATCAGTGGTCATCGAAGGCATCCTGGCCCTGGCGCTGATCCCCCGCTTCCTGACACTGGGCGAGCCTTTTTTGCAGTCCGTCTGGCACGGCATCTTCTATTCCATCTCGTCCTTTAATAACGCCGGATTCACCCCGCACTCAGACGGCATCGTGCCCTACGAAACGGACCTGTGGATCCTGGTTCCCCTGATGCTCGGCGTGTTCCTGGGCAGCCTCGGGTTTCCCGTGGTGATGGTCCTGCAGCAGAACGGGCTGAACTGGAAAAAGTGGAACCTGCACACCAAGCTCACCATCCAGGTGTCCTTCATCCTGCTCGCGGCGGGCACCTTCCTATGGGGGCTGATGGAGTGGGACAACGCCAGGACCATCGGCTCCATGGACTTCGGTGACAAGATCACGCATTCCCTGTTCGCCTCGGTGATGACCCGGTCCGGCGGGTTCAACCTCGTGGAGCAGAACCATATGGAATCCACCACGATGCTGCTGACGGACGCGCTGATGTTCGCCGGCGGCGGGTCCGCGTCCACTGCCGGCGGCATCAAGGTCACCACCATCGCCGTGATGTTCCTGGCCATCATCGCTGAAGCGCGCGGCGACGCCGATGTCAAGGTCTACGGCCGGACCATCCCGCAGGGCAGCATGCGCGTCGCCATCTCGGTGATCGTGGCCGGCGCCACCCTGGTTTCGGTGTCCGCATTCCTGCTGCTCCATATCAGCGGCGCTTCCCTGGACCGTGTGCTCTTCGAAACCATTTCCGCCTTCGCCACCGTGGGGCTCAGCACGAACCTCAGTGCCGAGCTGCCGCCGTCGGGCGTTTACGTCCTTACTGCCCTGATGTTCGCCGGCCGCGTCGGCACCGTGACCCTCGCTGCCGGCCTGGCGCTGCGCCAGCGCAGCCAGTTGTACCACTATCCCGAAGAGAGGCCCATCATTGGCTAGTTCCCCAGACGCCCCCCGGCGGCCCGCCCACAATGCTCCGGTGCTGGTCATCGGACTGGGCCGGTTTGGTTCCTCCACTGCCGAGCAGCTGGTCAAGCAGGGCCGGGAAGTGCTCGCCATCGAACGGGACCGCAGCCTGGTGCAGAAGTTCGCCCCGCTGCTGACGCACGTGGTGGAGGCCGACGCCACCAACATCGACGCCCTCCGCCAGCTCGGCGCGCAGGAGTTCAGCTCCGCCGTGGTGGGCGTGGGCACGTCCATTGAGTCCTCGGTGCTGATCACCGTCAACCTGGTGGACCTCGGCATCGAGCACTTGTGGGTGAAGGCCATTACGCCCTCGCACGGCAAAATTCTCACTCGCATTGGCGCCAACCACGTGATTTACCCGGAGGCCGACGCCGGTGTCCGGGCCGCGCACCTCGTGTCCGGGCGCATGCTGGACTTCATCGAGTTCGACGACGACTTCGCCATTGTGAAGATGTACCCGCCCCGCGAGACGGTGGGGTTCACGCTGGATGAGTCAAAGGTGCGGTCCAAGTACGGCGTGACGATCGTGGGCGTCAAGTCGCCGGGCGAGGACTTCACCTACGCGCGGCCGGAAACCAAGGTCTCCTCCCGGGACATGCTGATTGTGTCCGGGCACGTGGACCTGCTGGAACGCTTCGCCGCCCGTCCCTAGCTTCGCGGGTGGGGAACCGCCGGCGGTTGAGCCTGAACATCCGCCGGTGGTTGACCTTGTCGAAACCCCGTCTTGTCGCGCTTAACCGAGCTGCTTGGTGATCTCCGCTGCCCGGTCCGCTGCGGCGCGTGCGCCGGCGGCGATGATGGACGGAATCCCGCGCTCGTCAAAGGTTGCTATGGCGCGCTCGGTGGTGCCGTTGGGGCTGGTCACCGCTTTGCGCAGGGCCGCCGGGTCCGCCCCCGGCTCGGCGAGCATAAACCCGGCACCGGCTACGGTTTCCCTCGCCAGGAGCAGGGACAGTTCGGCATCGAGGCCCAGCTCCTGGCCTGCCGCTGCCATCGCCTCGGCAAGATAGAACGCGTACGCCGGTCCGGAGCCGCTGATGGCGGACAGGGCGTCCACCTGCTCCTCGGGCACCTCAACAACGGTTCCTGCGCCCTGCAGGATGTCCTTGACCTTCTGCAGCTGTTCGGGCGTGCAACTGGTGCCCGGTGAGACCGATACAACGCCGCGCCCCAGTTTGGCAGGGGTGTTGGGCATGGTGCGGATGACCGGTTGGCCGGCCGGGAGGGCAGCCTCCAGCTGGGCGATCGAAACGGCCGCGGCGACGCTCACCACCACCGTGTCCGGGGCGAGGGAGGAGCTGATCTCGCGCGCCAGTTCGGTGATACCGACCGGCTTGACCCCCAGAATCACGACGGCGGACCCCTTGCTGGCCTGCTTGTTGTTGTCCGGTTCCTCCTCACCGGCGATCGCAGTGATGCCGTGGTGGCGCTCCGCCAGTTCCGCGGCACGCTCGGCACGGCGGACGGTGGCCACGATGTCAGCCGGATCCGTCCCGGCTTCCAGCAGACCGCCGAGGATGGCTTCGTTCATGGACCCACAGCCAAGGAATGCGATTCGGTTGCTCATGGCTCCATCATTGCAGTTTGGCCGGGCGGCTGCCGACCCGCAACAGCAACGCGGGGTCAGATTCGGCCCGAAAACCCGTCGGGATTGGGCCGGATCTGACCCCGCGTCGCGCTGGAAAGATTCACAGCTGGCTCACATGTTGGGTGCAGGTACTTCACAACTAGCAGCCCTACTGTAGTTAGTACCTCATTGAGGGTGCGAGTGATGCGGCAGGCATGGGGATGCCTGCCAGGGCACCGGCGTGCGCGACAGGTTTTCCCCCATTTTCCTGTCGCGGCCGCCGGTGCTTCCGCTTTTAAGGCGTCGCCTAAAACATTTAGCGGGCTACGCTGCAGCGTTTAGACGGCCGCCTCGACGGCCGACGGCGTAACGTGCGGGGCCAGTTCCCTGGGCCCGGAAAAAACCAGCTGGTCGAGGCGGCGGAGGATGAGGCCTTCGCGCAGCGCCCACGGGCAGATTTTGATTTTTTTGAACTTGAAGAGCTCCAGTGCCGCCTCCGCCACCAGTGCCCCGGCGAGCAGCTGGTGGGCCCGGGCTTCGGAAACGCCGGGCAAGTGGAGCCGGTCTTCGGCTTTCATGGCAGAAATGCGCTGCGCCCATACTCCGAGGTCGGAGCCGTGCAGCACGCGCTTGACGTAAGGGCCTGCTGCGCTCGGGGCAGCTCCGGCAATCCGGGCGAGGGAGCGGAAGGTCTTGGAGGTTCCTGCGACGACGTTGGCCCGGCCCAGCCCGTCGAATTCCCGGACTGCCGGCTTGAGGGTGGCCTGGATGTAGCGCCGCAGTTCTTTGACACTCTTGGCTGTGGGCGGATCATCCGCAAGCCAGTCCCGCGTCAGCCTGCTGGCACCCAGCGGCACGGATGTGGCAACTTCCGGCAACTCGTCCTGGCCGAACGCCATTTCGAAGGAGCCGCCGCCGATATCCAGGTTGAGGATGGGTCCGGCACCCCAGCCGTGCCAGCGCCGGACGGCGAAGAAGGTCATGGACGCTTCCTCGCTTCCCGTCAGTTCCTGCAGCGTGACGGTGGTTTCGTGTTTAACCCGGGCCAGGACTTCGGGGCCATTGGTGGCCTCGCGGATGGCGGAGGTACAGAACGCCAGGAGGTCCTCGGCCTTGTGCCGGGCCGCGAATTCCCAGGCTTCCAGGACGAATTCGGTGAGTTCGTGCTGGCCGGCGTCGCTGATGCTGCCGTCCGGCTCCAGGTACTGGACCAGGGAAAGCGGACGCTTGTGCGAGGCGAACGGCACTGGCCGCGCGCCGGGGTGGGCATCCACCAGGAGGAGATGGACAGTGTTGGACCCGATATCGAGGACGCCTAGCCGCATGCTGACATTATTCCCCGTCGGCGCGCTTGAAGTCGCGTTTGATGTTGGCGACACCTTCGGGGTTGATCTCAAAGCCGTAGGCTGCGCCCGGGTTGATGACCATTCCCAGCTCGTCTCCGATGTTGGCGATGATGGCCGCACCCTGTGTACCGAGGACGTTGGGGGCCGCGTCCAGGTACTGCTGGTCCACCCGGCTGGGGTGCGAGAAGACGGCGAGGACGGGTTCGCCCTCGGCGTTCGCGAGGACCAGCGGCTCCACCTGGGAATCGACGCCCTCGATGTTGTCAGAGCTGACGATGTAGACCTCGCTGTTCAGGAAGGACAGGATGACGTCCACAGGACTGGCATCAGGCTGTCCGCCCAGGGCGAGCTTCTCCTCGAGGTCGTTGAGCGGCTGGAGATCCGTGTGCGCAGGCTGTTCAGTCATACGACTAGATGAACACGTTGGGCTCTCCACCGCAATTCGGCCAATGCTTGCTGCGAGCCGGCTGGGAGGAATCCGGCAGCACAATGTCCAAGCGTGGGCCCACACCGTCCGGGTTCCCTGGCCGAGCTTGCGAGGCGAGGGGGACGGTGGGGCGGACGAGCGAGCACGCAGAGGATTTCTTCCAGCCGGCGCCGAGGCTACTTCTTCGCCGTTGCCTTCTTCTTGGCCGGAGGCTTGCGGGTGGCGGTGCGCTTGACCGGGCCCTTGGCGCGCTTCTCGGCCAGGAGTTCAACAGCCTGTTCACGCGTGAGTTCCTCCAGGGAGGTGGCACGCGGAACCGTGATGTTGGTGATCCCATCGGTGATGTAGGGGCCGAAGCGGCCTTCCTTCACCACGATGTTTTTCTCCGACACCGGGTCCGGGCCGAACTCCGCCAGCGGCGGTACCGCGGCCCGGGCGCCGCGCTGCTTCGGCTGGGAGTAGATCTCCAGCGCCTGGTCCAGCGTGATGGTGAAGATCTCCTCCTCCGAACCGATGGAGCGGGAGTCGGTCCCCTTCTTCAGGTACGGCCCAAACCGGCCGTTCTGCACGGTGATCAGGTTGCCTTCGGCGTCCTCGCCCAGAACGCGGGGCAGGCTCATGAGCTGCAGTGCCTCGTCCAGGGTCACGGACTCGACGGTCATCGACTTGAACAGCGAGCCGGTGCGGGGCTTGGCCTTGACCGGCTTCTTGGGCGGCTTGGGCTTGCCGTTCTTGTAGTACTCCACCGGCTGGGCGGCGATCTGTTCCTCGGTCATCTCCGGGATGATCTCGGTGACGTAGGCGCCGTACCGGCCGTTCTTGGCGACGACGGTATGCCCGGTGTGCGGATCGGTACCCAGCACCCGCTCCTCGGGAGCGGCCGTCTCCATCAGCTCAACGGCCTTGGCGGCAGTCAGTTCGTCGGGAGCGAGGTCCTCCGGCACATTGGCCCGCGCCGACTCCACAATCTCCCCCGTCTTGGGGTCCACGGTGGCAGCGGAGCTTTCAAGGTACGGGCCGAACTTTCCTACCCGGAGCGTGATCTCGTCCGTAATGGGAATGGAGTTGATTTCCCGCGCGTCGATCTCGCCAAGGTTGTTGACGATGCTCAGCAGGCCTGGATCGGAGTCCTCGCCGAAGTAGAAGTGCCGGAGCCAGGAGGCGCCCACGGCCTGGCCGTTGGCGATCTTGTCCAGGTCGCCTTCCATGTCCGCGGTGAACTCATAGTCCACATAGTCGCTGAAGTGCTGTTCCAGCAGCCGGATCACGGAGAACGCGATCCAGCTCGGTACCAGGGCGGAACCCTGCTTCCGCACGTAGCCGCGGTCCTGGATGGTGGAGATCGTGGAGGCGTAAGTGGACGGACGTCCAATGCCCTTCTTTTCCAGCTCAGCCGTGAGCGAGGCTTCGGTGTAGCGCGGCGGCGGGGACGTTTCGTGGCCGATGGCCGTGATGTCCGCGGCGGTGAGGGAGTCGCCCTTGGCCACGTTCGGCAGGCGCCGCGCTTCCTCGGAGTCGTCATCGCCGCGGGTCTCGTCCTTGCCTTCCTCGTAGGCTGCCAGGAAGCCGGGGAACGTGATCACGGTGCCCGAGGCGGAGAACTCGGCGTCACGCCCGTCAGCAGCCACGGCACCCAGGCGGATGGTCGCCGTCGAACCCTTGGCATCAGCCATCTGGGAGGCGACGGTGCGCTTCCAGATGAGTTCGTAGAGCCGGAATTCGTCGCCGGAGAGCTGCTTGGCCACCTGGGCGGGGGTGCGGAAGGAGTCACCGGCGGGGCGGATGGCCTCGTGGGCTTCCTGGGCGTTGGCTGCCTTGCCGGTATACACACGGGGTGACTGCGGGATGTACTCGGGGCCGTACAGTTCGGAGGCCTGGCGGCGGGCAGCGGTGAGGGCTTCGTCGCTCAACGCGGACGAGTCAGTACGCATATAGGTGATGTAGCCGTTTTCGTACAGCCGCTGGGCCACCTGCATGGTGCTCTTCGAGGAGAAGCGCAGCTTGCGGCCCGCCTCCTGCTGCAGTGTGGAGGTGGTGAAGGGCGCTGCCGGGCGGCGGGTGTAGGGCTTGGTGTCGACGGAGCGGACGGTGAACGAGGCGTCCTGCAGCCCTGCCGCCAGGGACGTCGCCAGCTCCTCGTTGAGGTGCGCCACGTTCTTGGACGTGAGCACGCCGTCGTCGTTGAAGTCCCGGCCGCTGGCCACCTTGGCACCGTCCACGGCGGCGAGCTTGGCCTTGAAGGAGCCGGTGTCGGCGCCGAACTGGCCGGTGAGGTCCCAGTAGGAGGCGGCCTTGAAGGCCATGCGCTCGCGTTCCCGGTCCACCACCATGCGGGTGACCACTGACTGCACGCGGCCGGCGGACAGGCCGCGTGCCACCTTGCGCCAGAGCACCGGGGAAATCTCGTAGCCGTACAGGCGGTCCAGGACACGGCGGGTTTCCTGCGCGTCCACCAGTGCCGTATCGACGTCGCGCAAGTTGCCCATGGCGCGCTGGATGGCTTCCTTGGTGATTTCGCCGAACGTCATCCGGTACACCGGGACCTTGGGCTTGAGCACTTCAAGCAGGTGCCACGCGATGGCTTCGCCTTCGCGGTCCCCATCGGTTGCGAGGTAAAGTTCGTCGGCGTCCTTGAGCGCGGCCTTGAGCTCGGTCACCTTTTTCTTTTTGTCCGGGGACACCACGTAATACGGCTTGAAGTCGTGGTCAATGTCGACGGCGAACTTGCCCACCGAGGTTTTCTTCAGCTCTGCGGGGAGTTCGGACGGCTGCGGCAGGTCGCGGATGTGACCAATGGAAGCCTCCACGATGAAGCCCTCGCCCAGGTACTTGGCGATGGTCTTGCTCTTGGCCGGAGACTCCACAATCACGAGTTTCTTGCCGGTTTTGGCCTTGCTTGGCACGGTGCTCCTACAGAAAAAGGTTGCTCGGGCAGATGCGCCCATACTGGCCTAGTTCACCATATTTTGCAGAAATGTGCGCATCCATGTGGAAAAGAGGGGGGTGGGCCACGGTGCCGTACGCCCTCCAATCCGCGCCTTATTCCATGGCCGGAATCAGGAAACCGTCCCGGACCAGGTTGGCTGCTTCGGCGAGCAAACCGCTGCGGAATGTGCCGGCGTCGAACCCGTCGTCCCCGCCCAGCAGCGCCTCCAGCGCACCGGCGATCTGGCCCGCCGTGAGGTCGCCGTCGCAGGCCGAGACAAACCCGGCGAGTTCGGTGCTGAGCAGGTTGGTCCGGCGCAAGCCGGCGCCCTGGCGCAGCAGGATCACGCCCGGATGCTCGGCGCCGGGGCGCTGGTGGCGTTCCTCAGTGACGTCGTCCGCCACCAGCAGGTGCGCGTCCCCGATACTGTTGGCTGCCAGCCAGTCCTGGCGTTCCAGCGCCGCGCCCAGGTGCGGTCCGATGGGCTGCTCGATGGGGTAGGTGATCTCCTCGAACCGGCTGAAGCCCTGGCCTGGGCCAGCTGGCCGGCGCAGCAGCACCATTCCGAAGCCGATCCCCGCCACGTTCCTGGACTCGAAGTCCGCTAGGTAGGCCGCGTACGCGTCCCGGTAGTGGTCCCGGTCCCGGGACTCGGAGGCGTCCCGCAGCCAGGTTTCGGCGTACTGCTCCGGGCTGACCAACTCCCGCTGAATGAACCATGCATCCACGCCAGGAACCACCCAGGACTGCGGACGCTCCTGCCAGTCCGTGCCGGCCGCCACCTCCCAGTTTCCCAGCATCTGGGCCGTGCCGCCCTCAGCCAGGACAGCCGGGAGACCGGCCACCAGGGCAGCCACGATGTCATCGCCCGGCAGGCCGCCGTCGCGGTAGGTGAACTGCTCCGCGGCATCTTCCCCCGGGCTCCGTGGCGTGATGACGAACGGCGGGTTGGAGACCACCAGCCCGAATTCCTCGCCGGCCACCGGTTCCAGCAGCGAGCCCAGGCGCAGGCTCACCCGGTCCCCCAGCCGGTCCGGGTCCACCCCCAGGGCCTGCGCGTTCAGGAGGATATTGAACCGGGTAAAGGCAAGCGCCCGTTCGGAAATGTCCGTGGCCGTCACATGCTCGCAGTGGTGCAGCAGGTGGAAGGCCTGGATGCCGCAGCCCGTGCCCAGGTCCAGTGCGCGGTTGGTGTGGCGGCGGAAGGTCGTCTGCACCAAAGTGGTGGAGGCCTGGCCGATGCCCAGGACGTGGTCGTGCCGGAGCACACCCTCCTGCTGGTGCGCAGCGAGGTCGCTCGCCACCCACAGTTCAGCGCCGCCGCTGCCGTCTTCATTAGCGTCCCAGCCGTAGGGCCGCAGGTCGGCTTTGGCGGCCAGGACCGCTGTGCCGGGAACGGGCTCCGCCAGCCCCAGTGCCAGCAGGCCTTCCGCGCGGAGGCCCGGCAGGGCGGCGTCGAGCGTTTCCTTGGGCTGGGGCTCGGCGAGCAGCCACAGACGGACGACGGCGGCAAGCGCCTTGGCGCCCTCGTCCCGCCGGACCGCGCGCTCGGCAGCGAGCAGTGCCGGGATGGTCTGGTCGCGGTTCAAGGCGGTGTAGGCGGATTCGCCCAGGAGATTCGCGACGCCGTCGAGCGTGTAGTCCACGGCGCGCAGGTCCGCGGCGAGTGCGGCGAGCAGGTCCGGAAGGTCGCTGCGGGGCGCGTCGGGAGTATTGCCGGCGGTGAACTCGTATGGGGATTCAGGCACCGCTCAAGTTTAGTGCGGGAGGTCCGGCCCGGCAGGCGCTGGAACGTTGCGGCCTGCCGGACGGGGTAGCGTTGGGGTATGCCAACAACGCTTTCCGTCCTTCCGCGCGCCCGGAAGCAGCCCGCCGGCCCGCGGCGCTTCCCGCGCACAGCATCGGCGCTGGCAGGCCTGGCGGCCGTAGCCCTGGCGGGATGCTCGCCGGTGGTGTCGATCGAGAACGCCGACGTGCCCCAGTGGCGGGCCACCGCTTTGCCGGCATCGCCGGGCGCCGTGCTGGAGGATGCCGGGAAGATCCTCAACAAAAACCGGATCATCCGGGAAGCTTCCAATGTCAGCGCCGGCCGCTACACCCTGTCGGCGACCTGCGAGGGCGGGGGTAAGGCGTTCTTCGCGGTGTCGCTGGACGGGGAAGACGTGGTGGATGCCGGGGCCGCGTGCAACGGCAGCAACGAAGTCACCAGGATCACACTGCCCACTACAGGGAGGCTGGAAATCAGCACCTCCAGCGTGGACGCGCCCCTCATCTACGCCTACCAGCTGATGCCCGCGCAATAGCTATGGTCCGCTAGGGCTTGCGGGCTTAAAGTCGGACTATGCCCAGTGTGCGGAAATCCTCCGCGCCCGGTCCGCTACGGACAGCCCCGGCGCCGCTGGCGCGAAAGCCGGCGGCCGCCGTCGTCCTCGGCCTTGTGCTCGCGGCAGGGCTTGCGGTGGGCGGCTGCGAATACACCTACGACGACGGCCGCTGGGCCGATCCCGCTGATGCGGAGCAGACAGTGGCCCCGGCGCCGGCATTCACCCGAGATCCGCTGGAGCGGGAACCCGTCAGCGAGGCCGAGCTGGAGTCATGGGTGTCCCGCAGCCTGCCCGATACCGGCGATCCGGTCATGTACGCGGCAGCCGGGCTGCTGGCCGCAGGCGAAACCCGCAGCGAAACCACCCCCGTGGTGGGCACCGGCACCTACGCATTGGCGCTGGCCTGCCGGAGCCAGCGCCGTGTGAACTTCACGGTCCGCAGCGACGCGCTCACGCTGGTTGACCTGGGGCTGCGGTGCGGGATCAACCGCGAGAACGTCATTTATCTCTCGGCCGAGACTGCCCTGACTGTCACTGTGGACGCCCGGACAGGTGCCAACTACGCGTATCGGCTCCGGCGCCTGTGACAGGCGTTGCGCTTCCGCAGGCCGTGAGCCCGGCCCTACGCCGCGCAGCCTTCGGGGCAGCGCAGGGTTTCCGGGCTGGAAGCGCATTCGGCGCAGTACAGGGTGAGGGTGCGGCAGCTCGGGTTGGAGCAGTTCTCGAACTTACTGGTGGGGGCCGAGCATCGCACGCATTGCCCGATGGTTTTGGCGTCCTCGCTGAATTCGAGGTGCATACGTTTGTCGAACACATACAGCGAGCCTTCCCAAAGGCCCTGGTCCTTGAAGGTTTCGCCATAGCGGACGATGCCGCCGTCCAGCTGGTAGACCTCTTTGAAACCGCGGTTGACCATCAGGCTGGAGAGCACTTCGCAGCGGATCCCGCCGGTGCAGTAGGTGACTACCGGCTTGTCCTTGAGCCCGTCGTACTTCCCGGACTCGAGTTCCTTGATGAAGTCGTGGGTGGTGGCGACATCGGGGACGATCGCGTCCTTGAAGCGGCCGATCTGTGCTTCGAAGGCGTTCCGGCCGTCGAAGAAGACAACCTCTTCCCCGCCCTGCTTCTTTGTATCCACGAGTTCGTGCAGTTCTTCGGGTTTGAGGTGCTTGCCGCCGCCCACCACACCGTTGTCGTCCACTTTCAGTTCGCCGGGGGCGCCGAAGGAGACGATTTCGTCGCGTACCTTGACGCTCAGGCGCGGGAAGTCTTCCGCGCCGCCGTCGGACCATTTAACGTCGATGCCGTGGAAGCCCTTGTACTCGCGCGTGGTCTTGACGTACTGCTTCACGGCGCCGATTTCGCCGCCCACGGTTGCGTTGATGCCGTCTTCGGAGATCAGGATGCGGCCGGTCAGGCCCAGTTTCTCGCAGAGGGCACGCTGCCAGAGCCGGACGGCGTCCGGATCAGCGATGGGGGTAAAGCCGTAAAAAAGCACGATTCGGTTCAAAGCCACGTATTTAAGGGTACCGGCTTGGATTCCAGTGGCCTGTCCCGGTTCTGCTACGGTCGGGCGCCCGGGGGTGCCGCATCACAATTGCATAAGCTCAGGACTTCTTGCCTGCCACCCCCTGTTGCTTGTGATCGGGGTGGAATAGTCTCATCGCATGAGCCCGGAAACCATGGTTAACGACATCACTGGCCTTCTTGAAGTGTGGGTGGCCGGATGGGCTGGCTGTCGCGGTTACCGGACATCGTCGGAAGGCCGCTTTCCCGCCGCGCTCCGGTCTGATACCTCAGGTGAATGGGAATTTTTCGCGTCCGATCCAACGGACACGGAGTTTGCCGTGCTCGCGGCGAAGGCGGCGGAAGTGCCGGCCCGGGGCCTGACGATCCTGACGAACGACCTCGCCCGGTATTCGGAACTTGCCCGGCAGCACGGATTGAACGTCACTTCCGACACCCAGGCCATGATGATCGTGGACATGGAAACCCAGGACGCCGAGGATCCCTGGCTTTCGGATGACGACCTTTCCCTAGCGGCGTCCGAACAGGACGGTGTGCACTACGCGGAGGTGCGCTCCGGTGACACCCTGGCCGCCAGTGGCCGGGTTTATGTGGTGGGCGACACCGCGGTGTTCGACAAAATCATCACCGAACCGGCCTTCCAGCGGCGCGGCCTTGGCAGTTTTATCATGCGCGCACTGGCAGCGCAGGCGTTTGGGCACGACGTCCAGACCGGGCTGCTGCTGGCGTCCCTTGATGGCCAGAAGCTCTACTCGCATCTTGGCTGGACCACTGTTTCCCGGGTGCTGATGCTGTCCGCATCCCGCGACGGGGCCGATCTGTCCCTGAGTTAGCGCCTGGCACATCTCCCTGAATTCCTGGATTTTCCGCGTCTCCCTTGTTTCCCCCGAGGGCGAACCGGGCACGCCGAGCCCCTGGCGGGTGAAACAATATATGGGTGAACCCCCATGACTCCCTGATTCCGTTGCTGGGCCGCGGCCCGGACCCGGAACAGCTGCGTCATGTCCGCACCATCCCTGCCCGGAAGGCGGTGCACGAGCCGTGGCCGTCCTGGGTCCACCCGGATCTGGTTGCAGCCTACGGTTCGCTCGGAGTACAGCAGCCCTACCGCCACCAGGTGGAAGCAGCTGACATTGCGCACGGCGGCGGGCACGTTGTGGTGGCCACCGGGACGGCTTCGGGGAAGTCGCTCGCCTACCAGCTCCCGGCCCTGGATGCCATCCACCGTTCCGAGCTGCGGGTTCTTGCCGATCCAGGGAAGATCCACGACGACGGCGCGGTCACCCTCTATCTGTCGCCCACCAAGGCCCTCGCCGCCGACCAGCTCAACGCCATCCGGGCACTGCAGCTGCCCACCGTGCGCGCCGAAACCTACGACGGCGACACCGACCCCGCCTCCCGGCGTTGGATCCGGGACCACGCCAACTTCATCCTGGCCAATCCGGACATGCTGCATTTCGGTATCCTTCCGAACCATGCCTGGTGGGCGGCCTTCTTTCGGCGGCTCCGCTATGTAGTCATTGACGAGGCGCACAGCTACCGGGGCGTCTTCGGCTCACACGTGGCCAACCTGATGCGCCGGCTGCGGCGGATCTGCGCGTATTACGGAGCCGGCACCTCATTCCCCGAGCCCGTTTTCATCGCCGCGTCAGCCACGGCCTCTGATCCCGACGTCTCCTTCGCGCGGCTCATCGGCGCCCCGGTGAAGGCCGTCTCGGAGGACGGGTCACCGCACGGTGCCACCACCGTGGCCTTCTGGGAACCGGCGCTGACCGAACTCCGCGGCGAGAACGGCGCCAAGGAGCGGCGGACAGCCGTGGCCGAAACGTCCGACCTGCTGGCCAACCTGGTGTCGGCCCACGTCCGGACGATTGCTTTCATCAAGTCGCGTCGAGGTGCGGAGACCATATCGTCTATCACCAAGCGGCTGCTCGACGAAGTGGACCCCAGCCTCCCGCAGCGCGTGGCTGCCTACCGTTCCGGGTATCTGCCGGAGGAACGCCGGGCCGTGGAGAAGGCATTGCGCTCCGGCAGGCTGCTGGGTGTTTCCAGTACCTCCGCGCTTGAGCTGGGTATCGACATCTCTGGCCTGGACGCTGTCCTGGTTGCGGGCTGGCCCGGCACGAGGGCCTCGTTGTTCCAGCAGATCGGGCGGGCCGGCAGGGCCGGGCAGGATGCGATCGCGGCCTTTGTGGCCAGCGACGATCCGCTGGACACCTTCCTGGTGAACCACCCGGAAGCCATCTTCGACGTCTCCGTGGAAGCCACAGTTTTCGACCCGGCCAACCCCTATGTACTGGGCCCCCATCTGTGCGCTGCGGCAGCGGAACTGCCTCTGGGGCCCGCTGAGCTGGACCTGTTCGGGGGCACCGCCGAGGCACTCCTCGACCGCCTCGTGGCACAGGGGTATTTGCGGCGCCGCCCGGCGGGCTGGTTCTGGACCCACTCCCAGAGTGCGGCCGCCATGGTGAACCTGCGGGCCGACGGCGGCGGGCCGGTCAGTATTGTTGACGCCGATACCGGCTCCCTCCTCGGGACGATGGACTCACCCCAGACCCACTACCAGGCGCATACCGGCGCCGTTTACATCCACCAGGGCGACAGCTACGTGGTGGAGGACCTCAACGAGGACGATCACTGTGTGGTGGTCCGCCGCGCCAATCCCGACTACTACACCACGGCACGGGACGTCACCCAGATTGAGGTGCTGGAAACCCAGCGGACCGCCAGCTGGGGCGACGTTTCCCTGCACTTCGGCGACGTCAAGGTCACCACCCAAGTGGTTTCCTTCCAGCGCAAGGCCCTGATCTCCAACGAAATCCTTGGCGAGGAGCCCCTGGACCTTGGCGCCCGGGAGTTGTTCACCAAGGCAGTGTGGTTCGAAGTGGACAACCGGTCCCTCACCGCCGCCGGCCTCATCGAGGCACAGTTCCCCGGTGCCCTTCACGCCGCCGAACACGCAGCAATCGGCTTGCTCCCACTGGTGGCTTCAAGCGACCGGTGGGACATCGGCGGCGTTTCGACTGCCCTGCATGCCGACACCGGGGTGCCCACCATTTTTGTGTATGACGGGCACCCTGGCGGTGCCGGCTTCGCCGAGCGCGGTTTCGACAAGGCGAAGGTATGGCTGGCCGCGACGCGGGATGCCATCAAGGCCTGCGAATGCGAATCAGGCTGCCCCTCCTGCGTCCAGTCGCCCAAGTGCGGGAACAAAAACAACCCCCTGGACAAGGGCGCCGCGGTCACCCTGCTCGACGTCCTGTTGAAGGATGCCACCGAGGCCAGCGCCGAGAGCGTGGAAGCCCAGCGCTGACGCCTGGTTCCTTCGCCTTGCCCAGCCTGAATTCTGCTCAGACTGAATCCCTGCATATGCCTCAATGCTGGTTCAGATTGTCGCCCCGCTCAGATTGAAATCCTGGCTCCTTCCTGGCTCCTTCCTGGCCCTCCTCGGACCCAACCGGGCTCGAACCCGGGTTCAGCCGTTGCCTTGTTCAGGGCGGGGGTCCCGCCCGTGCCCGGCCGCTCGCCGCGCCCAGCACCGTCCGCTCGATCAGCTCCGTCCGGACCTCCACGGTTTGGGCCTCTCCCTCGAAGCAGCTGACCACCGCAGCGGCATGCCGCGCCGCGACTTCGGCCGCCACGTTGCAGGGTTCCCCGTCGGTGACCCCGCGCAGGGCGTCCGCCGCGGCGAGGGCAGCCAGGTCGGCGGCTGCGGCGGCCCTGCTGGCCAGCACAGCCGACTGGGCCAGGAGCAGCAGCAGCGCCATGGCCGTCATCACCATCAATGCCAAACCCGCTGCGAGGACTGTGCCCGAGCCGCGCTCCGGTCCGTCCCCAACCCTGGCCCTGGCCCTGGCCCCGGTCATTCGGTGCCTGCCGCAGCCGCGTCGGCCGGGGAAACACCCGGGCCCGCTGCAACTGCCTCGCTGCGGGTTGAGGCGCGGGCCGTCAGCGTCCACGGAATTGTTGCCCCCAGCGGACCCCCTACCCGGTCTGCGACAGTGACGTTCAGCCACTCGCCCTCGGCTGCCACAGCCGCAGATGCCGACGGTCCCGAAAGCTGTCGTACGATCCTTTCCACGGCTGCCGCATCGTCCCCGCGGGCCAGCGCACGTGCACCCGCCCGGGCGCCTTCCTCCAGCCGCAACTGGGTGACCCCGGCGGCTGCACCGGAAAGCAGCATGGCCAGCAGGAGCACAACGGCAGGCAGGGTCACGGCAAATTCTGCGGTGACGGCACCCCGCTCTGCCGCTGGCCGAAGGCGCACCGCATTCGGCGCACCGGTCATGGCAACGCCAGTGCCGTGCGGATCAGGTTCAGCAGGAAGCCACGCACTTCCTCACTGCGAAGGATGAAGACCAACAGCCCGGCGAATCCGACGGCGGCTAAAGTGGCGATCGCATACTCGGCCGTGGCCATGCCGGCTTCTGATCCCAGCAGCCTCCGGACGCCGGTGCTGCGTTGGGCGGTGGCACCCGGGTAGACGCTGGCACCCGGGTAGAGCTCCACCACATTGGCCGGCAGTGAAGCAGACCCGGTTGGAGGCGCATCAGCGGATCGGGTTGCGGTGCGCCGTTTCGTGTGGTGCCGGGCCGCTGCGAGCGCTGCGGTTCCGGCGGCGTAATGGCGGTCATGGTTGATGGACATACGGTGATTCCTTTCGATGGTCCGGCAGGGTTGCCGGTGGTTTGACTCTTCCCGGCCCTGCCGTGGGCGGTAAGGCCGGCTGTTGCGTAAGTGGAAAAGGTGGGGCGGTTCGTAGCTGTGGAGGGGAAGAGCTGGCCTGACGGTTGGCCGCGACCCGGCGGTGAGAAGCCCCTCGGAACTGCCCGAACTGCCCGAACTGCGCCAGGACCGCCGCTCTGTCAGCCGGACGGGACCAGCCGCTCTGTCAGCCCGACGGGACCAGGGCCAGCAAAACGGGCACAACTCCGAGGCAGATAAAGGCCGGCAGCGAGCACAGTCCCAGCGGGACCACCAGCTTGACGCCGAGGGACGCTGCGCGCTTTTCCGCTGCACGGAACCTCTCCCGGCGAAGCCTTGCAGCCTGTGCGTAGAGGATCGCCGAGGACGGGGCTCCGGTGAGCGCCGCGAATCCCAGGGCATCCCGCAGTTCGAGAATGGCGGGTAACCTGACGGCTGAGCTTCGCCACGCAGTCTCCCAGTCCGCTCCGATTGCCAGTGCGGAAACGACGGGTCGCAGCGACTGGCGGTACTGGGAAGACGCCGAGGCCGAGACAAGATCAAGGGAACGGCCGATCCCAGACCCGGCGTCCAGCATGGCGGCGACGAGTTCGAGCATCATGGCGGTGTCCTGCAGGCCGTCGGGTCCATCCCGGCTGCGGAACCGGCCGCCAGCAGTCCTTGGATCATCAGCCGAACCAGGATGTTGGGCTGGGGACAGGGTGGCCAACCGCTTCCGTGGCCGGCCCCTGCCAAGGAATAGAAGGCAGGCGGCGGCGGCCAGGAAGGCCAGGAGTGCGAGCGCCGGCAGCAATGTTCCGGTCATGGCAGTCCCGCTCCTGCTGCACCCGCCACCAGCCGGGCGGACCATACCCTGCCCGCTATGGTGAGGGCAGCCCCAGCCACGAGGGCCGCCAGTCCCAGCGGCGTGCCCAGCAGAATTGCCAGCGGATCCACACCGAGGGCCATGCCGAGGCCCAGCCCCATCAGCGGAAGCCAGGTGAGCAGCCTGACCGTGGCTTTTGGCCCTGCCAGTGCCGTCTGCCGCGCTGCGTCGGCGTCGTCCTCTACTTCCAGCTGCGCCGCGAACCTGGTCAGCACGTCAGCCAAGGGGCAGCCGCTTGCTTCTGCGATGTCGAAGCAGGCCGCAAGCTGGGACCAGATCCGGGATTCCTTGCCCGGGCGCGGAAAAGCCGCGGGCAACGCGCGCCTGATGGCCTCAGATACCGGAGCACCTGTACGCGCGGCGGCGCGGGCCGCCGCCAGCAGCGCCAGTGAGCCCTGGCTTAGCCCGGTGCCGTGCCGCGATGCGGATGGACCATCCTGTTCGGTTTGGCTGCTCGCCCCGTAAATTCCCCACAGCTCATCCCACAGGCGGGCCGGGGTGCGCCCACCCTTCAGCAGCGCGGCAAGCTGTTGCACCACCAGAGTCATGGATGCTGCAGGGCCGGAGACCGCCGCCTTCCCGGTTCCAGGCCTGATCCCCCTGATCAGGCGGGCCAGCGGCCTTACCGATGTTCGGGCAGCAGCAACACCGCCCGTGGCGCGGCGGAACCTTGCTGCCGCATCCTGCGGCGGGCGAAGAACCAACAGCGCAGCCAGCACCAGGGCCGCTGCGAGGAAAATGGTCACAAGCCTTGCCCCGGTTCACGTCCCAGCCGGTTGGCCAGTGCGTCCCATCCCTGACCCCGAACGGTGTTGCCCTCCGGGGCTTCCAGGGCTGACACAACGCGAAGACCGTCACTGCCGTCCTCGATAAGGCCGATGCACGCCACTTCCCTTCCGCGGCCGGTCCTTTCGACGTGGATCACCACGTCAAGGGCGCTGGCCGCCTGGAGCCGGACGCCGTCCGGGCTCAATCCGGCGAGGGCACCCAGGGCTGTGAGCCGGGCAGGGACAGCCTGCGCAGTATTGGCGTGGATGGTCCCGCCTCCTCCGCTGTGTCCGGTGTTCATTGCGGTCAGCAGTTCCCGGACCTCGGCGCCGCGGCATTCCCCCACCACCAGCCGGTCGGGCCTCATGCGCAGGGCCTGCCGGACCAGCTCGCCCAGCCCCACCTCCCCGCCGCCTTCGAGGTTTCCGTGCCGGGATTCGAGGGCGACCACGTGTGGGTGGACCGGGTTCAGCTCGGAAGCATCCTCGATGAGGACCAGCCGCTCCGCGGGGGCACACAGCCCCAGCAGGGTGGACAGCAGTGTGGTCTTGCCGGAACCGGTGGCGCCGCTGATCAGAAAACTCAGCCGAAGTTCCAGCACCCGTTCCAGGACGTCCCTTACCAGGGGGCCGAACATTCCGGCCGCCTGCAACTCGTCCATGCTGAAGACCCGTTCACGTCGGATCCTGACGCTGAGCAGGGTTCCCGCCGTGGACACCGGCGGCAGGACCGCATGGATACGGTAACCACCCGCCAGCCGCACATCCACGCAGGGCGAACCGTCATCCAGGCGGCGCCCGCCCGCGGCAACCAGCCTGCAGGCCAGCGCCCGCAGCTGGGCCTCATCGCCGAAGGCGACGGGGACGGGCTCGATGCCCCGGCCGCGGTCCACCCATACCGAGTCCGGAGCGTTGACGAAGATGTCCGTGACCGCCGGATCCCGGGTGAGCGGCTGCAGGGGTCCCAGTCCGCTGAGCTCGGCGCTGATGCGCTCCACCGCGGCCAGCGATCCGGCCGTGCCCAGCAGCTTGCCGGTAGCCTGTACCGCCGCCGCCACCCGTGAGGGCGTGACAACGCCGGCTTCGGCCATCATGGACTCGCGGACCGATTCCAGCAGCCCGGCGTCAACGATCTGCCGCTCCACCCGGCGCGGGTTCCGGCGCTGGCCTTCCATGCGCTGGACCTCGATCAGCCGGGCACGCCGCCGCAGCCCGTCAGCTGTTCCCGATCCTCGCGGGGATTGCTGCTTCATCGGATCTCTCCCGTGGGCAGCTCGTCGCCGAGTGAGTCGAGCACTGAGGCGGCAAAATGCCGGACGCTGCGCCTCTTGCCCAGTTCCAGCAGCCGGCCCGACTCCATGGCGGCACCGACTCCGCGGAGCTCAGGCACGCGTCCCTGCACGGGCAGGCCGATGGCCTCCGAGATCAGCGAGGCGTCCAGCGCAGCCCCCGGCCGGCCCCGGACCAGGAGGCCAGCCTCCACGGGCGGGAACTCATGGAGCAGCCGCACGGCCGCGACGGCCGCCTTCAACTGGGCGGGAACCACCATCATGATCCGGTCGCAGTCCCAGGCATAGGACTGGAGGGGTCCCGCGCCCCGTCCGATGTCCAGCACTACAAGTTCAAACCCGCGGCGTGCGGCGTCGAGCACGCCGGTGGTGGTGGGCGCGGCCACGGGTACGGGCTGTTCACGGGTGGCCGGCCAGGACAGGAACGAAAATCCTCCCGAGACGGGCAGTGAGTCGGACAGCTGGCCCGAATCGATGCTGCCCCGCGCTTCGGAAAGGTCGGGCCAGCGCAGGCCGGGGCTTTCCTCCGCAGCGATGGCGAGTTCCAGGCCGCCGCCCCAGGGGTCGCCGTCAACAAGCAGTACGCGTGCTCCCATCCCGGCTGCCGCCTGTGCTATCCAGATCGCGGCCGTGGTGGCTCCGGCGCCGCCGCACCCGCCGGTCACACCCAGGATGATCCCGCCCGGGCCGGGCGCCCGCGAGCGGCTGAGGTGGTCCGCCAGCCAGGCCGCGGCGTCAGGGAGCACGGCCACCCGCTCAGCGCCGAGCACCGCGGCCAGGTGCCACAGGCTGTCGCCTTCACCGTCCAGACCGACGAGGACAGCCGGTGCCCGCCGCCGGGGCGGCAGCTCCCGGATGTCACTGCCCACCAGAACCGCGGCCGAGCCATCCCAGTACCTGGCCCCTTCCAGTGCATCGGCAACAACGCGAAGATGTGCTCCGGCCGCCGCCACGATCCGCTCCACCTCGGCGCGCACAACAGCGGACGAGGTGACCAGCAGCACCTCTTCCCCGCTGTCCGGCAGCCACGCCTCGTCCGGCCCTGCCAAACCCACCGCAAAGCCGGGAGAGGCTGGCAGCAGCAGGTCATCCGGGCTCCGGGACGAATGCCCGGCAGGGACTGGATCTGAAGGGATGGGTGTCAACTGATGCCTGCTCATGGAGCCACTGTCCACCGCTGGCCGGGCAACGATAAGGCAGCCCCGGCCCTATGTGCACAAAACCGGCGGCAACAAGCCTGTGCAGGAAGAGTCACGGCGGCAAAGCATGCGAAAAAGACAAGGCAGAATTGGAGCATGTACCTCCTGCTAGCCGCCCACCCCTCCGGCGCGGTCCTGCAGGAACTCACCCAGGCCGGCCACCCCCACCCGGACAATCCGGAACCCAGGCTTTCCTCCACGAGCGAGCTCGCCGACGTCGTCCGCGGGTTGGAACGCACGCCACGCACGGGGCAAGCGCCACGCTGGATCTGGCACCGCACCCAGGACTGGTACCCGTCCCTGCTGGCATGCGGGGTGGAACTCGAACGCTGCTATGACCTGAGCCTCTGCGGGAACATCCTGGCCCTTTCCCAGTTCACCGCCCACACTGACTACGCCAGGAACGCCGAGAAGGTCACCCTGGATGACCCGGAACAGCCGCCGCGTGCGCTCCAGCCGCCTCCGCCGCCTCCCGAACAGGACGCCCTGTTCGAGGATCCGAAAACTGGCTCCCGACTCCGTTTCACCCTTGAAGACCTTCGGAGCGAATACGCTGCACAGCAGGAAGCGCTGGCCGCCGTCAGTCCGGAGGAGAACCGCCGCGGCCGGCTTCAGCTCCTGCTGGCTGCGGAATCCGCCGCTGCCATGATCGCGGCTGAAATGCAGCATGCCGGAGTTCCCTGGCGGGAGGACCTGCACGAGGAAATCCTGGCCGACTATTTGGGTCCCCGCCCGCCCCTGGGCCACCGCCCGGCCAAGCTTGAGGCCCTGAACATCGAACTGCGTAGGCTGTTGAACGCCCCTACATTGAATCCGGATTCCCCGCAGGAACTCATCCGTGCCCTGCACCGAAACGGCATCGAGGTGAAAAGCACCCGCCAGTGGGAGCTCAAGGAGTCGAACCACCCGGCCATCGAACCGCTGCTTGCCTACAAGAAGCTCTCACGCCTGCACACGGCGAACGGCTGGGCCTGGCTTGACGCGTGGGTGGCCGGCGGCAGGTTCCGGCCTGAGTACGTAGTGGGCGGCGTGGTCTCGGGCCGCTGGGCCTCGCGCGGCGGGGGTGCCCTCCAGATTCCGCGCCAGATCCGCGGCGCCGTCCATGCCGATCCAGGCTACAAGCTGATCGTGGCGGACGCTTCCCAGCTTGAACCGCGCGTCCTCGTGGCACTGGCGCAGGACGCCATCATGGCTGAGGCCGCCCGGGACCAGGACCTCTATGCCGGCATCGCCGCGAAGGGGTTCGGCGGCGACCGGGCGAAGGCGAAAGTGGCGCTGCTCGGTGCCATGTACGGCGCGACCTCCGGCGAGGCCGGGCGCCTGATGCCGCAGCTCACCAGGACCTATCCGCGGGCGGTGGGTTTTGTGGAGCAGGCAGCCCGGGCCGGCGAGTCCGGCGGAACCGTCACCACGCGGCTTGGCCGCAGCAGCCCGCCCCCGTCGGAGCGCTGGTTCCAAAGCCAGCGTCCGGCGTCGGCCGAGGAGCAGCGGCGGGCAGAATCGATAGCGCGTTCCAGGGGGCGTTTCACGCGCAACTTCGTGGTCCAGGGTTCCGCTGCGGACTGGGCAGCCTGCTGGCTGGCTGAATTACGACGGCGGCTGCGTGCCTTGCGCACGGAAGGCCAAGCGAGGGCGGAGCTCGTCTTCTTCCTTCACGACGAGGTGATGGTCCACGCACCTGTCCCCCAAGTGGAAGCGTGTATCCGGGCGATTGAGGATGCCGCGAGCGCAGCAAAAGCGCTGTTGTTCGGGCCTGTTCCGGTGGAGTTTCCGGTGAGCGTGGCAGTGGTGGATTCCTACAACCACGCCAAGTAAGAAGCGAACTGCAACGCACCTTTGTTGCCCGCCGGCGCGACGTTTGTCGAGAAAAGTAACCTACCCGGCGGTAGCTCGCCGGGTCGCCGTGACGCGGGTTACAGTCTTCTGGTGACTGAAGCAGATCGGTCCAGAGGTTGATGCAAAGACGCAACACCAGGGGAGGTCCGGCATATGGCGGGCAGGTTTGAAATACATCGGGTTGGGGACGAGTCGTACAGGCTGCGGCTGACGGATGCAGAAGGCAACATCGTTGCCGTCTCGCCAAACTTCAAGTCTCTGAACACACTTTTGGAAGGCGTTAAGGCGATGCGTGAGAATGCGGCCACCGGGATAGTGGTGGATCTCCGCCATCAGCAGGCCTGAGGCAAAGTGACCAGCGCCGGCGGCAAAGACTAGACACCCATCGGGTGCACCCGGCTCCGGTCCCACGGAACGGCCCAGCCGAGCTGTTCAAAGAGGCCGTTCAGGACGATGCCGGTAAAACCCCAGACCACTACTCCATTGACCGTGAAGGCCGGGCTGTCGAACGTGCGGCCCGCACGGTGGACTGTTGCCATGACCCTGTTGTCCGGATCCAGCAGGTCCCGGACGGGGACCCGGAACACCTGCGCGGACTCGGCGTAATCCACCACTCCGACGGGCGACGGCGAGCGCCACCACCCCAGGACAGGGGTGACGAGGAAGTTGCTGTGGGCCAGGCCCAGTTCCTGCAGGGTGCCCAGGACCTCCACGCCGTCCGTCTCCAGCCCCGTTTCCTCTTCGGCCTCCCGCAGGGCCGCCTGAACCGGTGTTTCCCGTGCGTCAATGGCGCCGCCGGGAAACGCCACCTGCCCGGGGTGGGAACCCAGGGTGTGCGCGCGTTCCAGGAGCAGGACGTCCAGGTCTGCGGGGGCCAGCGGCTTGTCCGAGGCCGCCGGAACGTCATCGAGGGCCCCGAAAAGCATCAGGACAGCGGCCCTGCGCGCCCGCGTGGCATCCACCGTCAGGGCGGCCCACAGGGGGTCCGGGGCGGATACCGACCCTGACGCGGACCTGCGCGCCAAGCCGATCAGGTCTTCGCGGGCGCTCAAGGGTTCCTCTTTTGGGATTCCATCCTGATTTCGGCCGCCCGGTGGGTTTCGGCCAGCAGCTGGGCCAGGAGGGCTTCGTTGCCGGGAGCGAGTTCGTATTTCAGCAGTTTTGCCGCTTTGGCCGGATCTGTTTCGCCCATGCCGTAGCTGGGGCACCAGGTGGCCACCGGGCACGCACCGCATGCCGGCTTGCGGGAGTGGCACACCCGCCGCCCATGGAACACCACCCTGTGGGAGAGCATGGTCCAGTCCCTCTTCTCGAAGAGCTCAGCCACGTCATATTCGATCTGGACAGGATCCTCGGACTGCGTCCAGCCGAACCGGCGGGCCAGGCGGCCAAAATGGGTGTCCACCGTGATCCCGGGGACGCCGAACGCGTTGCCCAGCACCACATTGGCGGTCTTCCGGCCCACCCCCGGCAGCGTGACCAGGTCCTCCAGCCGGCCGGGAACCACACCGTTGTACTCGTCCACCAGCCGGGTGCACAGGGCGAGAAGGCTTCGCGTCTTGGCCCGGAAGAAACCGGTGGGTTTGATGATCTCTTCGATAGCGGCGGGATCCGCTTCTGCCATGGACCGCGGATCAGGATAACGCGCGAACAGCAGCGGCGTGATCTGGTTGACGGTGACATCGGTGGTCTGCGCGGACAGGACCGTTGCCACCAGCAGTTCGAACGGACTGCGGAAATCAAGTTCCGCATGGGCGTAGGGGTACTTCTCTGCCAGGGCCCTGTTGATCCGCCGCGCCCGCCTCTTCAGTCCGAGCATGGACTCGGCGGAGACCACGGGCATACCCGCGGCCTGGCCGGCGGGAGCCTGCCCGCCGCCGGCCTTGGCGGCCCGGGAACCGGTGGCAGCCCGTGTGGCTTTGGCCGCCCGGGGCGAGCCCATCGGCTAGCCGCGCTCGATATTGCTGAGGTCGCGCAGCACGCCCAGCCGCCCGTCGGTGTGCTGGACCAGGAATTCGTGTCCGCGGTCCTCCAGTGCCAGCACCCAGCCGCCGGGCTCGATCACGAATGCGGGAGCGCCGGTGCGCGGATCAAAGGCGGTGCGGTGCTGTGCCACGGCGAACCAGAACGCTTCATGGATGGGCTGTTCGTCCGCTTCCTCAGGCCGGCTTGCGGGATCAACTGTTGCCCCGATCGGATTGTCCGCCCGGACCTGCGGGTGGACGGCCGTAGCGGCCGGCGGCTCCCAGGAGCCCTGAGCGGCGGAAGGGGCAGCAGCAGCGGAAGGGGCAGCGGCAGCGGAAGCTGCCGGGCCGCCGTCGTGGTTGCCGGCAGTACGCTGCGCAGCGGCCGGCGAAGCTCCGGAACCAGCGGCAGCACCCGCAGCCGCACCACCGGCGGCGGGGAGGTCCGCCAGCTGCGTCTCCTCCGCGGAAGGAGCTGACGCAGGGCTGACGACGCCGGACGCCTGGGTTGCCGGCTGCGCCGAAGCGGGACGGACGACGTCGGACGCCTGGGTTGCGGGCCCCGGGTCACCTGCCGGGCGGGCGTCGGATGCTTCGGGGGCAGTGGAAACAGGTGCCGGGCCCGTGGCAGGCGTCCCGGAAGCGGCCACGCCGGCAGTGGGAACCGCCGCCGTGGCGGGGGCGTGGTGCTGCGTGGCATGGGGCTGGACCGCGGAGGATCCTGCACCGGCACCGCTGAACAGTCCTCCGCCGGAGGCAGGCTTGGAAGCAGTGGACTCCACCTTGGGCTTTTTGGGCGCGCGCGGTTTCTGGACGGGAACGGCTGCTTCCCGTGCCACCACATGCGCGGGGACTTCCACGCGGCCCTGGAAGTCGGGTGAGACATAGGGAATGAAGCGGCCCAGGACCGTTGCGGCAAACAGGACCAGGGCGCCGATCAGGGCCACCAGCAAGGAGGGCACATAGGCGACGGCAACGGTCAGGAAGAAGAAGGCGACCGCGAAGGACGCGACGACGGAAGCGAACTGGTCGATGGACAGCGATCCGATCCTGATTTTTGTGCCGGGGGCCAGCCTGCGCGCGGCGAAGAGTGCGCTCACCACCAGGGGCAGGACAATACCCAGGCCCAGGAAGAAGAGGTTGTTCAGGTTCCAGAGGTTGTAGCGGCCGCCGAAGATGGGCAGCAGGGATGCGACGAACAAAATGAGCGTGGCGGCAAACACGGCCAGGTCCCGGATGGTGAACGGACCGAGCACTGCCTGGTGGGCGTTGGCGCCCTTGCCTTCGGACGTGGCCGGCTTGCCTGCCCCGGCGGCCGGGGCAGCGGAACTGCCGGAACCCGCCTCGGCGTCAGGGCCTGTTTTCTGGCCGAAGATCTGCTGGTTCATTCTGTTCTCCTTAGCGTGGCGGCACCGGGCCAAGTGGCCCCGAAACCGTGCCGTCGTACAGCGGCTCCCTCCTGCCCCGGACGCTTGCGCGGCCGGATGGGAGGCACCGAAGTGAAGTCACAATTCAATCTCAGCCTAGTCAACAGCCTCAGTGATCACTAGCTGGGCGCGGCCGGTTCAGTGGCCCCTCGCGTCCACTCACCGCTTAATAAATGCCGTTCGCGGGTCCGTTTGTGACAGCGCACACATGCGCCACTGGCAAGCATTAGTCTTGATTCCGGAACAGCTCTTTGCGGAAAATCCGTGACCAGCCGGTGCCCGGCGTCGTGCAGGCGGCGGAGCCCGGCCGGAGGCGGATGCCCCGCAGCAAAGATCGATGAATGATGAGGTTCACATGTCCCAGGACACTTCAAGCTCCACGGCCACCGCTGCCGCCGGCTCCGGACAAGGCGGGCAGGCCGGCCAGCAGGGCGATGCCTTTGAAAACCTGCTGCACGAGACCCGGACGTTTCCGCCCACTCCCGAGTTCGCCGCTGACGCCGTGGTCAAGGCTTCGGAATACGAGGAGGCCGCCGCCGACCGGCCGGCGTTCTGGGCGAAGCAGGCGCGTGAGCTGCTGACCTGGAGCAAGGATTTTGACGAGGCGCTGGACTGGTCCAACCCGCCGTTCGCCAAGTGGTTCGTGGGCGGAGAGGTCAACGCAGCCTACAACGCGCTTGACCGGCATGTGGAGGCCGGCCGGGGCGACCGGGTGGCCATCTACTTCGAAGGCGAACCCGGAGATACCCGCACCTACACGTACGCGCAGCTGACCGACGAGGTGAAGAAGGCCGCAAACGCGTTCGAATCCCTCGGCGTGGTCAAGGGTGACCGCGTGGCCGTGTACCTGCCGATGATCCCCGAGGCCGTGATCACGCTCCTGGCCTGCGCCCGGATCGGCGCCGTGCACTCGGTGGTGTTCGGCGGTTTCTCGGCTGACGCGCTGCGCTCCAGGATCGAGGATGCCGAGGCCAAGCTGGTGGTCACCGCCGACGGCACGTACCGCCGCGGCAAGCCCAGCGCCCTCAAGAGCGCCGTGGATGAGGCCCTCGCGAACGATGGCCACAGCGTGCAGAACGTTGTGGTGGTCAAGCGCAACGGCCAGGACGTGGACTGGACCGAGGGCCGGGACCACTGGTGGGCAGACACCGTGGAGGCGGCTTCCGCCGAGCACACCGCGGTGGGCCATGATTCCGAGCACCCGCTGTTCATCCTCTACACCTCCGGCACCACCGGCAAGCCCAAGGGCATCCTGCACACCACCGGCGGGTACCTCACCCAGAACGCCTATACCCACAAGGCAGTGTTCGACCTGCACCCGGAGACGGACGTGTACTGGTGCACGGCCGACGTCGGCTGGGTCACCGGCCACTCCTACGTGACCTACGCCCCGCTCATCAACGGCGCCACCCAGGTCATGTACGAAGGCACCCCGGACTCCCCGCACCAGGGCCGCTGGTGGGAAATCGTGGAGAAGTACAAGGTCTCCATCCTCTACACCGCCCCCACCGCGATCCGGACGTTTATGAAGTGGGGCCGGGAGATCCCGGACAAGTACGATCTGTCCTCCCTGCGCGTCCTCGGTTCCGTCGGCGAACCCATCAACCCCGAAGCCTGGATGTGGTACCGGAAGGTCATCGGCGGGGACAAAACCCCCATCGTGGACACCTGGTGGCAGACCGAAACCGGCGCCCAGATGATCGCCCCGCTCCCGGGAGTCACCGCAGCCAAGCCCGGCTCCGCCCAGGTGCCGCTGCCCGGCATCGCGGTGGACGTGGTGGACGATACGGGCGAATCCGTCCCCAACGGCCACGGCGGCTTCCTGGTGATCCGCGAACCCTGGCCCGCCATGCTCCGCGGCATCTGGGGCGACCCCGAACGGTACAAGGACACCTACTGGTCCCGCTTCGAGAACATGTACTTCGCCGGCGACGGCGCCAAGAAGGACGAGGACGGCGACATCTGGCTCCTGGGCCGGGTGGATGACGTGATGAACGTCTCCGGCCACCGGCTCTCCACCACCGAAATCGAATCCGCCCTGGTATCCCACCCCGCGGTGGCCGAAGCCGCCGTGGTCGGGGCCTCGGACGAAACCACCGGCCAGGCCGTCGTCGCGTTCGTTATCCTCCGTGGCGACGCGGTGGATTCCGGAGATGACATCGTCCAGGAACTCCGGAACCACGTGGGCAAGGAAATCGGCCCCATCGCCAAACCGAAGAACATCCTGGTGGTCCCCGAACTGCCCAAGACCCGCTCCGGCAAGATCATGCGCCGCCTGCTCAAGGACGTCGCAGAAGGCCGTGACCCGGGAGACGCCACCACTCTCTCGGATCCCACCATCATGCAGCAGATCGCGCAGTCGCTCAGAAAGTAACAGTGGCTTAGCATCCCCAAGAAGCTGCAGAATGGCCCCGGTTTCCCTGTCAATCAGGGAAATCGGGGCCTCGTGTTTTGTGACGATTCAAAATAATCGATATCCAAAATGTTATTTCCCGTTCTTCCATGTTCTGTTTTGCGAGGTTATAGTCGAGGCATGTGAGGTGTCTCACATGCGGCTATTTTTCAAGGGAGAGAACATGGCTTCACAGTTTGATGCGTCTGCAACTGCATTTCCGAGCAGGCGGAGCATCCTCAAGACCGTTGGCGCAGGCGCGGCAGGCCTGGCCGGCATCCCGTTCCTCGCGGCCTGTACCGGCGGAAGCGCCCCGTCCGCCTCGGGCTCCGACTCCCCCGGCCTGACCTTCGGGTCCGGTTCCTCCGACGACGTCCCCAAGCGGGCCTACCAGGCCGTCACTGACGCTTTCACGGCCAAGACCGGCAAGAAAGTCACCACGAACGTGGTGCCCCACAACGATTTCCAGAACAAGATCAATTCCTACCTGCAGGGCTCTCCGGACGATACCTTCACCTGGTTTGCCGGCTACCGGATGCAGTACTACGCCGGCAAGGGCCTCCTCGCACCGATCGATGATGTCTGGGAAACCATCGGCGGTAACTACTCCGATGCCCTGAAGAAGGCTTCCACGGGTCCGGACGGCAAGATGTACTTCGTCCCCAACTACAACTACCCGTGGGGCTTCTTCTACCGGAAGAGCCTCTGGGCCGAGAAGGGCTACGAGGTGCCGGAAACCTTCGACGCCCTCAAGACCCTTGCCGCAAAGATGCAGGCGGACGGCATCATCCCCATCGGCTTCGCCGACAAGGACGGCTGGCCGGCCATGGGCACGTTCGACTACATCAACATGCGGCTCAACGGCTACCAGTTCCATGTGGACCTCTGCTCGCACAAGGAATCCTGGGACCAGCAAAAGGTCAACGCGGTCTTTGACACCTGGTCCGCCCTGCTACCCTTCCAGGATCCGGCGGCCCTCGGCCAGACCTGGCAGGACGCCGCCAAGGCGCTGGAGGCGAAAAAGACCGGGATGTACCTGCTCGGCTCCTTTGTCACCCAGCAATTTACGGACCCTGCGGTGCTGGCAGACATCGATTTCTTCGCGTTTCCGGAGATCGCAATGGAAGGCCGCGACGCCGTCGAAGCCCCCATCGACGGCCTCCTGCTGTCCAAGAAGGGCGGGGAAAACAAGACGGCGCGGGACTTCATGGCCTTCCTCGGGACCGCCGAGGCGCAGAATGCCTATGCCGCCGTGGACGCGTCCAACATCGCCACCGCCAAGGGGACGGACACCTCCAAGTTCAGCCCGCTCAACAAGAAATGTGCGGATACCATCGCGGACGCGAAGTACATCAGCCAGTTCTTCGACCGCGATGCACTGCCCGCCATGGCCAACAACGTGATGATCCCGGCCCTGCAGAGCTTCATCAAGGACGGCAAGATGGACGTCAAAAACCTCGAGGCCCAGGCCAAGACGCTCTACGCCGCGCAGTAGTTCCCAGCGCAGTAGTCCCAGGGCTGATCTTCCAGCCCTGCCCGGGCCGCCCCACTGGCGACCAGCCGGGAAGGGAACGACGACGGCGGCGCAGGCCCGCGCCGTCGTCGTTCCCTTCCAGCGTCCGCACCAACCAAGGAAGACTTCCATGAGCAGTACAGCACAAGAACTGATCCCGCCCGAAGCGCGGGAACCCGGGGGCGGCCGCATCCGCCGGACCCGGGGCGGGCGGGTCCGCCGCCTTGCCGGGCGGGACAAAGTGGTCCTGGCACTGATGGTGGGGATCCCCACCCTGATCGAATTGATCCTGGTCTGGCTGCCCACCCTGATGTCCGTGGGGCTGAGCTTCACGAGCTGGAACGGCCTGGACCTGGCCGACATCCGCCCTGCCGGCACCGGAAACTACCAATACATCACCCAGGACTATCCGCCCTTCTGGCCGGCCGTGCAGCACAACCTGCTGTGGCTCCTGTTCCTGGCCCTGATTGCCACACCGCTGGGCCTGCTGCTCGCTGTCCTGCTGGACCAGAACATCCGCGGCAGCAAGATCTACCAGAGCATCTTCTTCGCGCCCGTGATGCTTTCACTGGCCCTGATCGGCATCATCTGGCAGCTCTTCTACCAGCGCGACAACGGCCTTTTGAACTTCCTGCTGGGCACCGCGGGGACACCGCAGGCCGTTGACTGGTTCGGGGACTCCTCAGTGAACATCTGGGCAGCCATGATCGCTGCCACCTGGCGGCATGCCGGCTACGTCATGCTCCTGTACCTGGCAGGGCTGAAGGGCGTAGACCCGAGCCTGAAGGAAGCCGCGGCCATCGACGGGGCCAGCGCGGTGCAGACCTTCTTCCGCGTGGTCTTTCCCGCCATGCGTCCTATCAACATCGTCATTGTGGTGATCACCATCATCGAATCACTGCGGGCCTTTGACGTGGTGTACGTCATTAACCGCGGCACCAACGGCCTGGAAATGCTCAGCGCCCTGGTGATCCAGAACCTGGTGGGCGAAGGCCAGGTGATCGGCGTCGGCTCCGCCCTGGCAGTGGTGCTGCTGGTCATTTCCCTCGTCCCCATCGTCTTCTACCTCAGCCGCACCTTCGGCAAGGAGAACAAAGCATGAGCACCACCACAGCACGCCCGGGCACCATTGATTCCGCGGCGCTGCGGTCCGGCAGCAGGCCCAAGCGCCATTATGGAACCCACATTTTCCTCACGGTCATGGCGGTGATGTGGCTGGTTCCGCTGGGCTGGTCCCTCTTCACGGCCCTCCGGCCGGTGGCATCAACGAACGAACATGGCTACTTCAGCCTTGCCGGTGACTTCAACTTCGACAACTTCGTCCAGGCCTGGACCCAGGGCGGGTTCGCCACATACTTCTTGAATTCCATCATCCTCACCGTCCCGGCGGTGCTCCTGACCCTGTTCCTGGCGTCGCTCATGGCGTTCGCGGTGAGCCGCGTCAGCTGGAAGTTCAACGTCACCCTGCTCATCATGTTCACCGCGGGCAACCTGCTCCCCCCGCAGGTCCTGGCCGCACCGCTGTTCGAGATGGCCAAGCACTTCGAGGTGCCGTACTCGTTCAGCGATTCCGGCAACATGCTGAACACCTACATCATTGTGATCGCGGTCAATACCGCGTTCCAGATGGGGTTCTGCACCTTTGTACTGTCCAACTACATGAAGGCGCTCTCGGCGGACCTCACCGAGGCAGCCCTGGTGGACGGCGCTGGCATCTGGCGGCAGTACCGGGAGATCATCATGCCGCTCTGCAGGCCCGCTTTTGCGGCACTGGGTACCCTCCAGGTCATCTTCATCTACAACGACTACTTCTGGCCCCTGATCTTCATCCAGAGCGGCAACCGGCTACCCATCACCACGGCCATCAACAACCTCCAGGGCGAGTTCCTGAGCAACTACAACCTCCTGGCCGCAGGGGCCGTCATCACGGTGATTCCCACGCTGGTGATCTACCTGCTGCTGCAGCGGCAGTTTGTTGCGGGCCTGACTCTTGGTTCAAGCAAGGGGTAGACCATGATGGACTTTGACGGGAACAGCGCTCCCCCTCCCGCAGCACGAAAGGAACCCCATGCTCCCCGCAGCACGCCACCAGGCCATCGTGGACGCCGTCCAGCGCGAACGGGTGGTCCGTGTCTCGGACCTCGCCCAGCAATTGGGTGTCTCACTGATGACGGTCCGCCGGGACATCGAGCTGCTGGAGGAAGGCGGCAAGCTGGAGCGGATCCACGGCGGAGCCAAGCTTCCTGGCGATGCCAGCACGCACGAACCCGGCTTTGAACTGAAGTCCACGCAGCTGACGGCGGAGAAGCGTGCCATCGCCGTCGAAGCCGCGGCCCTGGTCCAGGAGGGTATGGCCGTTGGCCTCAGCGCCGGGACCACCACCTGGGCACTGGCCAAGGAACTGGTCAATGGACCCCAGATCACGGTGGTCACCAACTCGGTGCGCATCGCCGACCTGTTCCACCATGCTGCGTCAACCGGCCCGGCCCGCTACAGCTCCACGGTGATCCTGATCGGGGGCCAGCGCACGCCGTCGGATGCGCTGGTGGGCCCTATCGCCACCAGCGCCCTGAAGCAGCTGCACCTGGACCTGCTGTTCCTGGGTGTCCATGGCATGGATGCGATGGCGGGCTTCACCACCCCCAACCTGCTCGAAGCCGAAACGAACCGCGCCTTTGTGGCCGCCGCAAGGAAGACCGTGGTGCTTGCGGACCACACCAAGTGGGGGGTGCTGGGCATCAGTTCCATTGCGGCACTGGAGGAAGTGGACGAGGTGATCAGCGATCCCGGACTTGGTTCCGAAGCACAACGTGTCCTGCAGGAGAGGGTAGGCAGGCTGCGGCTGGCCGCAGCCTAGGAGCGGCCAGGCTAGGAGCGGCCATGCTACGAGCAGCCGCAGGACTGCCGGACCTGCAGTTCGGCAGGGAAAATGAGGTGTTCGGATTCGTGGTGGCGGTGCGCGCCGATGAGGGCACTGACGGCGGCCTCCGCCATGGCTTTTGCCGGCTGTTTCACCGTGGTGAGCGGAGGCCAGCTGTACTCCGCCTCGGCCGAGCCGTCGAAGGAAGCCAGGGCAATGTCCCCGGGGATTGACAATCCCGCTTCATGCAGCGCCCGAAGGATCCCCACCGCCTGCAGGTCCGAGGTGGCGAAGATAGCGGTGGGACGGCTTGCTGCGGCCAGGAGGCGTTTCCCGGCGGCATAGCCGCCCTCCCGCGTGAACGGGGTGCGGACAATGGGACCTTCGGACAGGCCGGCCGCGGCAAGGGCCTGGAGCCAGCCCTCTTCACGGCCGTCATAGTGGTTGCCCGTGTTGGTTCCCATGGCCAGGGCGATATTGGTATGCCCGTGGCCGATCAGATGTTCCACGGCCGTTTTCGCCCCGGCCACCAGGTCAACGCCCACGCTGTCGAATCCCGGAGCGTCAGCACTGTGGTTCAGCAGGACAACAGGAATCTCCGCAGATTCAAGTTCCGGCAGGGCAGGTTCCATCAGAACACTGGAAAGGATCACCCCGTCCACCTGGCGTGCCGCAAGATTTCGGAGGTTCCGGAGTTCCTTGGCAAGGTTTCCGTCCGAGTTGGTCAGCAACAGGGCGTAGCCCAGTTCGGCGGCGGCATCTTCCACGGCATGGGCCAGCAGCGAAAAGAAAGAGTTGCTGTTGTCCGGGATGACCAGCCCTATCGTTTCGCTGGACCCCAGCTTCAGGGCGCGGGCGGCAGCATTCGGGCGGTATCCCAGCCGGCGGATGGCGTCCTGCACTTTGGCTTCCGTTGCGGGCGCCACTTTTTTGGGCCCCCCATTGACTACATAACTCACGACGGCGGTGCTGACGCCCGCGAAGCGCGCAACGTCCTTGCGCGTCACCGGTCCGCGCGGGGCCGGCACTGCCGAAGTGGTCATGGAGTACATGCTAGCTATCAGTGGCCCGGGGCGTCGCCGAAGTCGCGGATGGGCAGCCGCGCGCCGTTTTGCTGGGCCGACTGGTGGGCCACGATTCCGGGCAGGGTGAAGCGGGCCGCCACCCAGGCGTTGACCGGCGGAAGCGTGCCCTGGTTCACGGCGGTCACAAAGTCATCCACCAGGAAGTGGTGGCTGCCTTCATGCCCGTTGGGTGCACCGCGGAACTCTTCAGGCAGCCGCTCCGCGTTGTGGACGGGGGCGAGGCCGGACACAAAAGCGTCCCGGAGTTCAGGGGCCACGTTGGCCAGCGAAGGATCATCCAGGGACATGCTGGGCCGCGTTTCCACCTGCTCCGAAATGTCATGGACGTTCATTTTGTCCTGCCAGACGGTGACCTTAGCCAGCTGCTCGAAGCTTGCCTCAGTGCCGAAGAACCGGAACCGGGACTCCCGGATGTGGGACGGATAGCCCACGCGGCGCATTTCATTGGTGCGCATCACGCCGCCGTCGTTCAGTTCAAAGAGCGCCGTGGCGTTGGAGAAGTCGTTGCCGAACATGCTGACGGCCTGGTCGAACACGCCGTCGTTCCGGTCATCCCGGACACCTACACAGCTGACGCTGACGGCGTGCGCCGGGACGGCGCCGAGCACACCCCCGATGGCGTGGGTGGGGTAGAGCATCGGCGGGTAGCTTGCAGTTTCCTTCCAGCGGTCGCCGCCGCTGTACTGGTAGGCGTCGTAAAAGCCCAGGTCCATGTCGTGGACATAGTCGCCCTCGGAGTAGAAGATCCGGCCGAACCGCCCTGCTGCATGCTGCTCCCGCGCATATACAGTCGCCGGGTTGTAATAGCTGGTCTCCCCCATCATGTACACCAGTCCGGTGTCGCGGACGGCGTCAATGATGCGCGCAATCTCATCTTCCGAGATGGCCATGGGGACGGCCGAGTACACATGCTTGCCGGCGCGCAATGCCTGCTCCACCAGCGGGCCGTGGGTCCAGCGCTGCGTGAAGATCGCAACCGCGTCAACGTCGGAAGCGAGCAGTTCCTCGAAACTCCCCTTGGACCCTGCGAGGTGGTAGCGCTCCCGGGCCTCGGCGGCGCGCTCGGGCCGCTCGTCCACCACATACACCTCGCTGACCCCGGGGTGGAGGTTGAAAAGGTGTGCGAACTGCCCGCCGAACTGTCCCGCGCCGAGTACGCCGATCGAAAACGTCATTGTCTGCCTTTCCCTGGTTGCGGGGGCGCCGAGGCAGGCGCCCTCCATCAGGAAGCCAGTGTTGCACCTGCTTCTACTCGAGTCAATAAGCCAGCAGGTGAACTAATCCCGCAAGAAACAGCATTAAAAGTAATCCTTGCGGCCCGGGTATCTACTCGTGTAGATTGCTCTTCAAGTTGTTACCCCCGTCACAGTCAGGAAAGGGTCGAAGATGACCACCCTTGCCAAACACTCAGCACCTGTTTCGCCTGCCCCGGACAAACCCAAGCCCTACGGCGGCCTCCGCCGGTTCGGGGACCTCAAGATCGCACTGCTTTTCATCGCCCCGGCAATGATCGGGTTCATCGTCTTCTACGTTGTCCCCACCATCCGCGGCGTGTACCTAAGCTTCACGGAGTACAACATCCTCGGAGACCCGGAATGGGTAGGGGTGGACAATTACACGGCCATCGCCAAGGACCCCCTCTTCTGGAACTCCCTCGCCGTCACTGGCCAGTACGTTTTCCTGAACATCGTCCTGCAAACCGCACTGGCACTGGGCCTGGCGCTCCTTATGCACCAGGTGGCCAAATCCACCATCATCCGCGGCGCCCTGCTGATGCCGTACCTGATGTCCAACGTCATCGCCGCACTGCTGTGGTTCTGGATGCTCGACTACCAGATCGGCGTGGTGAACCAGTTCATCGAATGGGCCGGACTCCCCCGGGTGGCGTTCTTCGGCAGCGAGGAGTGGGCCATTCCCACCCAGGCCGTGATCAACACCTGGCGGCACATGGGTTACACAGCGCTGCTGATCTTCGCCGGCCTGCAGTCCATCCCGGGCCACGTGTACGAGGTGGCGAAACTGGACGGGGCGTCAGCCTTCCAGACCTTCCGCAAGATCACCATTCCCCTGCTGCGTCCGGTCCTGGTGCTGGTGCTGGTGGTGACGGTGATCGGTTCCTTCCAGGTCTTCGACACCGTTGCCGTGACCACCGCAGGCGGCCCGGTCAACGCCACCCGCGTCATCCAGTACTACATCTACCAGCGTGCCTTCACCGAGTCGGACTTCGGCTACGGATCCGCCATCGCCGTCATTCTCTTCCTCATCCTCGCCCTGGTGGCCTTCATCCAAATGAAGTTCCTCAAGGGCAACGAGTCGGACCTGGACTAAGGAGTCCTCCATGACCACCACAGCAAGCCGCGCCCAGCTGCCGGCCGCAACCCGCCGCCGTCGTCCTTTCAACCCCCGCCGCGCCGCCGCCTGGGCCCTGCTGGTCCTCGCGATCGCCGTCTCCGTGCTTCCCTTCCTCTGGGTCCTGCGCACGGCACTGTCCACCAACAACGCCCTTGCCACCAACGCCGCCAGCCTGCTGCCGGCGGAGTTCAGCTTCGGCGCCTTCAAGCGGGTCTTCGGGCTCCAGTCAGCGGCGGATGCCGTGGCGGAAGGCGGCTCCGGGGCGCAGATCGACTTCTGGCTCTACCTGCGGAACTCGATAGTCTTCTCCTCCATCACCACTGCGGGCGCAGTCTTCTTCAGCGCAATGGCCGCCTATGCCTTTGCCCGGCTGCGCTGGAAGGGCCGGAACGCCGTCTTCAGCCTCTTCCTCGGCACCATGCTGGTCCCGCCGATCTTCACCGCCCTGCCCAACTTCCTGCTGATCAAGAACCTGGACCTGCTCAACACGATGCTCGGCATGGTACTGCCCTACATCTTCATGACCCCCTTCGCCATCTTCTTCCTGCGCCAGTTCTTCCTGAATATGTCCCGCGAGGTGGAGGAGGCGGCCATGCTCGACGGCGCCAAGCACCTTCGCATCTTCTTCCAGATCGTCCTGCCCAACGCCGCAGCCCCCATCGCCACCCTTGCCCTGCTCACCTTCATCGGCCAGTGGAACGAATACTTCTGGCCCCTGCTGGTCGGTTCCCAGGACGACGTCCGTGTGCTCCAGGTTGGCCTGGGCGTCTTCAAGTCCCAGTCGCCGCAGGGTGCACCGGACTGGTCCGGCCTCATGGCCGCGACGCTCATCTCGGCCCTGCCGGTGCTGATCCTCTTCGCCGCCTTCGGCAAGAAGATCGTCAATTCCATCGGCTTCTCCGGCATCAAGTAACCACCACGCCACCCATCCCACCTCTGAACGGAAAGTAGAACCATGAAGAAAACCCTCGGCGCCGTCGCCGTCGCCGCAGCTGTGGCACTGTCCCTGTCCGCCTGCAGCGGATCAGCCTCCTCGGCTGAGTCCTCCAAGGGCGAGATCAGCTACTGGCTCTGGGACGCGAACCAGCTCCCGGCCTACCAGCAGTGCGCTGACGACTTCACCAAGGCCAACCCGGACATCAAGGTCAAGATCACCCAGCGCGGCTGGGACGATTACTGGAGCACCCTCACCAACGGCTTCGTGGGCGGCACGGCACCGGACGTGTTTACCAACCACCTGGGCCGCTACGGCGAACTGGCCGAAAACAAGCAACTGCTGGCCATCGACGACGCCGTCAAGAAGGACAACATCGACCTGACGGGCTACAACGAAGGCCTCGCCGATCTGTGGGTGGGCCAGGACGGCAAGCGCTACGGCCTGCCCAAGGACTGGGACACCATCGGCCTGTTCTACAACAAGGCCATGCTGGCCGGCGCCGGCGTCACCGAGGACCAGATGAAGAACCTCACCTGGAACCCGGAGGACGGCGGCACGTACGAAAGGGTTGTTGCCCACCTCACCGTGGACAAGAGCGGCAAACGCGGCGACGAGCCCGGCTTCGACAAGAACAACGTTGCCGTTTACGGGCTGGGCCTGAACGGCGGCGGCGACTCCTCCGGGCAGACCGAGTGGAGCTATCTCACCAACACCACCGGCTGGTCCCACACGGACAAGAACCCGTGGGGCACCCACTACAACTACGACGACCCCAAGTTCCAGGAAAGCATGGAATGGTTCGCCGGCCTGGCTGAGAAGGGTTACATGCCCAAGCTGGAAACCACTGTGGGCGCAGCCATGGCAGACACGTTCGCGGCAGGCAAGTCTGCCATCAACGCCCATGGTTCGTGGATGATCGGGCAGTACACCGGCTACAAGGGCATCGAAGTGGGCATCGCCCCCACCCCTGTGGGCCCGCAGGGCGAGCGTGCCTCGATGTTCAACGGCCTGGCGGACTCCATCTGGGCCGGTACCAAGAAAAAGGATGCCTCCATCAAGTGGGTGGAATACCTCGCCTCGGCCGACTGCCAGGACGTTGTAGCCTCCAAGGCGGTTGTCTTCCCGGCGCTCAAGGCATCCTCGGACAAGGCCGCTGAAGCGTTCGCCGCCAAGGGCGTGGACGTCTCAGCCTTCACCGAGCACGTCAAAAACAAGACCACGTTCCTGTACCCCATCACGGACAACACCGCCAAGGTCAAGGGCATCATGGAGCCCGCCATGGACGCAGTGGTCTCCGGCAAGGCGCCCGCAAGCTCCCTCACCCAGGCCAACGAACAGGTCAACGCCCTGTTCAAGTAGGCCCCCAAACGTGGTTGCGTATGTGGTCGCAACCACTGCGCCGGATGCCGCCGTTCCCCTCCTCGCGGCGGCGGCATCCGGCCACCCCTTCCCCTTGCTTTCCTGACGTGCGTAACTTAAGGCGCACCCCTTGAACACTGAAAGAGATCCTATGGACCCCCTCCACCTCCGTTCCGCCGGCACCAGCCTGGTGATCAGTTTCAACAGCGGGGAGGCCGAGATCATCCATTGGGGTGCTGACCTTGGCAGCCCCCTGCCGGACCTCGCCATCCTCGGCGAGCCCGTTCCCCCCTCCGCCATCGACGCCACGGTTCCCGCCGGCCTCCTGCCCCAGGCCTCCTCCAGCTGGCGCGGCCGCCCGGGCCTGCGCGGGCACCGCACGGCCGACGGCGTTTCCGGACTCGACTTCTCCCCGCGCCTTCGCACCGTGGCAGCACATGCCGAGGGCAGCACGGCGGTCATCACCCAGGCCGACCCCGAGGCAGGCCTCAGCGTGGAGTCCACCCTGGCACTGCACGACGGCGGCCTGCTGGAACTGCGGCACATGGTCACCAATGACGGCACCACCCCTTACCAGCTGGACGAACTGGCCACCGTCCTCCCGGTGGCCCCGGACGCCGTCGAACTCCTCGACCTGACCGGCCGCTGGTGCCGGGAAAACCACCCGCAGCGCCGGGCCATCCAGCAGGGCACCTGGGTACGGACCGGCCGGCACGGCCGCACGGGTCATGACTCCTCCCTGGTGCTCGCCGCCGGCACCCCGGGTTTCGGCAACCGCCACGGCAAGGTCTGGGCCACCCACCTGGCGTGGAGCGGCAACCACGAACAGTTCACCGACACCATCGGCGACGGCCGCACCATGATCGGCGGTTCCGAACTCCTCGGACCGGCCGAAGTCATCCTGCAGCCGCAGGGCAGCTACACCACGCCCGCCCTGTTCGCCGCCTACTCGGACCGCGGACTGGACGGCATCAGCGAGGCCTTCTACAGCTGG
This sequence comes from Pseudarthrobacter sp. fls2-241-R2A-168, assembly GCF_030209335.1. Lineage (NCBI taxonomy): Bacteria > Bacillati > Actinomycetota > Actinomycetes > Micrococcales > Micrococcaceae > Pseudarthrobacter > Pseudarthrobacter sp. fls2-241-R2A-168. The sequence continues at coordinate 26,483 of NZ_JARVSG010000001.1, read as the reverse complement.
TTCCGGTCCCGCCCCCACCACGTGCTGCCCGCGGCAGGCGGCGGCAAACCACGTCCGGTGGTGCTGAACACCTGGGAAGCCGTCTACTTCGACCACAACCTGTCCGCCCTGATCGAGCTGGCTGATTCCGCTGCGGACCTCGGCGTTGAACGATTTGTGCTCGACGACGGCTGGTTCCGCGGCCGCCGGGACGACCACGCCGGGCTCGGCGACTGGTACGTTGACGAGACCCTCTGGCCGGACGGACTGACCCCGCTGATCGACGCCGTCACGTCGCGCGGCATGGAATTCGGCCTGTGGGTGGAGCCGGAAATGGTCAACCTCAACTCGGACATTGCCCGCGCCCACCCGGAATGGATTGTGGGCCCGGCAGCCCTGTCCCACAAGGACGGCGGCCGGCTGCCCCTGGAGTGGCGCAACCAGCACGTGATCGACCTCGTCAACCCTGACGCCTGGCAGTACATCTTCGACCGCATCGATGCCCTGTTGCGTGACAACAGGATCAGCTACCTGAAGTGGGACCAGAACCGGGACCTGCTGGAACACGGACATGCCGGACGCGCATCGGTCCACGAACAGACCCTGGCCGCCTACCGGCTGTTCGACGAGCTCAAGAAGGCGCACCCCGGCGTCGAAATTGAAAGCTGCTCCTCGGGCGGCGCACGCGTGGACCTGGGGATCCTGGAGCGGACGGACCGGATCTGGGCCTCGGACTGCAACGATGCCCTGGAACGCCAGAGCATCCAGCGGTGGACCGGGCTGGTGGTACCGCCGGAGCTGGTGGGCGGGCACATCGGGCCCACCACGTCACACACTACTGCCCGCACCCATGACCTGTCCTTCCGCGCCATCACGGCCCTCTTTGGCCATTTCGGGATGGAGTGGGACGTCCGGCAGGTCACGGGTGCCGAGCGGGAGGAACTCAAGCGGTTCATCGGCCTGTACAAGGAGCACCGCGGCCTCATCCACAGCGGCCGGATGGTCCGCGCGGACGTTCCGGACGAGTCGCTGATGCTGCACGGCACCGTCGCTGCCGCGTCGCCGGAGGCAGGCACGACGGCGGCCCTGTTCGCCTTGGTCAGCACGCGCACGGCGTTCGCCGAGCAGCCCGGCAAGGTGGCCATCCCCGGCCTGGAGCAGGACCGCAACTACCGGGTGGAGGCCATCTTCCCGGCCCCGGGTGACGCTGACTACGGCCACACATTCACGCAGGTCCAGCCGCCGTTCTGGCTGGCCGACGGTGCCGTGGCCAGCGGCCGCTTCCTGGCGGAGGTGGGCCTGCCGATGCCGATCCTCAACCCGGAGCACGCGTTGCTGCTGCGCTTCACCGCACTCTAGACAGGCAGGGCATCACCAGGAATAAAGCTAAAGCAACGCGGGGTCAGTTAATGCCCATCCAGGACATCCGGACGGGCATTATCTGACCCCGCGTTGTTCCATGGGTGATCAATAGCGAACCGTAAGAAATGCGCCCCCGGCAGTCGCGGCACTAGATTTGCATCCATGACTGAAGCCACCACCGCAGAGCGCCGCGGCACCATCCTGGTAATCAACGGGCCCAACCTGAACCTGCTGGGAACCCGTGAACCGGAAAAGTACGGCACGTCCACCCTTGCTGATGTGGAGGACCTCGCAGCCCGCACGGCAAAGGCGCACGGCTTCGCGGTCGAATGCCTGCAGTCAAACCATGAGGGTGTGCTGCTGGACGCAATCCACGCCGCCCGGGAATCCGCCGTCGGAATTGTCCTTAACGCCGGCGCCTTCACGCATACCTCCGTGGCACTTCGCGATGCCCTCGCAGCGGTCCAGCTGCCCGCAGTCGAAGTGCACATCACCAACGTGCACCAGCGAGAGGAATTCCGGCACCACTCGTTCCTGTCGCCGGTGTGCTCCGCCGTCATCGTGGGCGCCGGGGTATTCGGCTACAAGCTGGCCATCGACTACCTCGCGGAAGTCCTCTAAGGCCCGCTTCCCGATACTTCTCTCCGGCTGCCGCTACTGCTACTGCTTTTACTTCTGGATGCACTGCCCTGAGGAGACGGGTGCGCTCAGTGAAGCGGCCTGCGAGGCTACCGGGTTGAGGTCGTCCATGGTGATGGCGAAGCCCATCTCGGCATCAGAGGTCGCCTTCGCGAAGATCACACCGGCCACTTGGCCGTCCGTGGTCAAGAGCGGGCCGCCGGAGTTGCCGGGCTGGACATTTCCGGCCAGCCGGTAGATGTCCTCCGGCGACGGGTTGCCTCCGTAGATGTCAGGCACCAGAACTGTGGTGATGTCCTGGATGGTGGCGGGCCGGGACTGGAAAGGCCCGCCGTGCGGGTAGCCAGCGAACGCGGCCAGGCTGCCGCTGGGCAGGTCGGCACTCAGCGGCAGCGGCTGGACGGGCAGGTCCTCCACGGCAAGCACGGCGAGGTCATGCCGGGTATCGAAGTAGACAACGCGTCCCGGCATGGCCCCACCGTCGGACATCTCCACCACCGGCTCCGACACGCCCGCTACAACATGCGCGTTTGTGACCACTCGGTCCTCCGAAACCACGAAGCCGGTGCCGGTCTGGTTCTGCCCGCACTGGTACGCTGTTCCGGCAATTTTCAGGACGGATTCGGCAGCGCGGTTCAGGGCGGGGGTGTCGGTACTGGCGTCCGGCACAGGTACGGTCTGGCCCTGGTCCAGGCCTTCAATCAGGGTGGGGATGCCGTTGCCGATCACTTCCGAGCGCAGCTGGGCCATGGTGGCTTTCACGGGATCCGGGGTGATGTCGTCAATGAAACGGATCACTTTGGATTCGGCCAGCTGCTGCGAAACCAACGGCACACCCAGGGAGCCGATGCTGAAGGCCAGCATGGACATGACCAGGGCCGAAACCACCAGGTTCACGGCGCCGCCCACCAGGCGGTCAACAGCCCGCAGGGGCCTGATCCGCATAGCCCCGCGGACCTGCCGGCCGATCATGGTTCCCAAACCGTGGCCCAGTACCACCAGTGCGACGGCGGCGGCCACGATGGCGGTCAGCCTCCAACCCGTATCAGCCACGAAGCCGCTCACCAAAGGGACGGCGAAGAAGGCAGCGATGGCTCCGGCAGCAAACCCGGCAATGCCGCCGACCGTGACGAGGAACCCGTTGCGCAAGCCATAGGCCAGATAGGACAGCAGCGCCAGGATCAGGACGATGTCCAGGACAGTCAAGCCGACCACTAAGGCTCCTTATAAGCAGTTGTAGGCTCATTCTAGTGGCGCAGGCTGACAATCTTCTGGGGGCTGCCGGCGGCCCTCCTGCCCGCCGTTAGGGCGTTTTGGCTGCCAAGTTCGTCACAGAACCTTGAAAATTCTGAAACAATGGCACAAGCGCCACAGCCGAAACTTTTATTCAGGAGATTTTATGGACATCGAGGTACTGCGCCGAGCACCACTTTTCGCCACGCTCGACGACGACGCATTCCGTCTGCTGACGGACGAGCTCACCGAGGTGGACCTTTCCCGCGGTGCTTCGGTTTTCCGCGAGGGCGACCAGGGCGACCAGCTCTACTTCATCGTTTCCGGCAAGGTAAAGCTTGGGCGGACTTCCCCGGACGGCCGGGAGTCACTCCTTGCCATCCTCGGCCCGGGTGAGCTCTTCGGCGAAATGGCCCTGTTCGATCCCAGCCCGCGTACGGCCACGGCCACCGCAGTGTCGGAGACCCGCCTGGCCGGGCTCAGGAACGAGAGCCTGAACAACCTGCTCCGCACCCGCCCCGAGGTTTCCGCGCAGCTCCTGCAGGCCCTCGCCCGCCGTCTGCGCCGCACCAACGATTCCCTCTCCGACCTGGTGTTCTCCGACGTACCCGGCCGCGTTGCCAAGGCACTCCTGGACCTGGCTGACCGCTTTGGCCGCCCGGCCACGGACGGCGTCCTGGTGGCCCACGAGCTCACCCAGGAGGAGCTGGCCCAGCTGGTCGGCGCATCCCGTGAGACCGTCAACAAGGCCCTCGCCGAGTTCGTCCAGCGCGGCTGGCTCCGCCTGGAAGCCCGCGCCGTGGTCATCCTGGACATGCAGCGCCTCCGCCAGCGCTCCCGCTAGTCTGCACAGCACAAAGGCCGCCCCAAGGGGCGGCCTTTGTCATTCCCCGACGGTTCCGGCCCCAGGCCGGCATCCTCCGCGTGCTGCTCCTTCGTCGCTCTGACGCACCCTTCCGGATGCCGGACCCCGAGCCTTTCGCGTGTACCCCCTAAAATCGCCCCATCACCTCCTGCAGTCCAACAGACAACCCGCCATCAGCAGGAGGTGATAAAGCCTTGGTACATGACCTGCGAAACGTGGTGGCGCGTCGGATTAATATCTGCGAAACGTGGTGGCGCGTCGGATTAATATCTGCGAAAGGTGATGGCGCGTCGGATCAATATCTGCGAAAGGTGATGGCGCGTTTGAGCTGCGCGGCCGACTTTCGCGTAGGAGTGCATCGCGACGCATCGGGAGCCGGAGGTCGCCCAGCGACCGCAGGTTCCCTTATGCGGCGTGTCTAAGCGACGGCGAAAGGCAGCCGCGCAGCGAACTCAACCACGGCCCACCAACCACCTCAACCACCGGAGCGGCGTAAAATGGGGGTTAGAGGTGCATGGCGATGTCCGTGGCTATGGTTGTTGTTCTGATCCTGCTGGGCCTTGCTTCCCTTGCCGCGATGGTCGGCACGGTGGTCCTGGTGATCCGGGACGGCCGCGGGCAGATTCCGCTGGAACCATCGGACAAACCGTGGACCGCCGGGAACCTCCCCAGCCGGCCCTATTCGACGCTCCGGCGCATCTAGCACTTCAGCTTCAGCGTTCGCGCTGGGGATCCCCCGCCACTGTCTTGGCAGCCTCGACCTCAAGCAGCAGTTTCCCGTCTTCTTCCACGAGCTGCGGCTGGTAGACGTGCGCCTTGCGCTTATAGCTGAGGTACGCGATGCAGCCGTTGGCCATGGCCATCTTCTCGAGCATGATCTCGGAGCCCGGCACCAGAAGCTCGCCGAGCGTGCGGCCCACAGTGTTCTCCTGGCCTACCTCGTCACCGAGGGCAGTTGTATCCCGCCCCGCTATGACCTCGGCAGCATTAACCCACCGCCCCCACACGCCCTTGCCTTCGAGCAGGGTGGGCTGCTGGTTCAGCGGAACGGTGGCGGCAAAGTAGCGGGTATCGAACCGGCGGTGGGCGAAGTCGGGGCTGCGCCAGTTAACCAGGGACTTCAGCAGGTCCGTCCGCAGTGACAGCCCCCGTTTCCCCAGGACCTCTGGGAACGTTTTTTCCTGCTCGGCCACGGCGAGGCGGGCACGCATCCATTCGGCGGAGGATGTTGCTTCAAACGTGGTGGCCATGTCCGGGCCGGCAAGGAGCACGCCAGTCTCCTCGAAGAGTTCCCGGATGGCGCCCACCACGTGGCGTCGCGCCAGCCCGACGTCGTCCGTTCCCATCTGCTCGGCCCAATGCTGAGGTGAGGGGCCCAGCCAGCCGACGGGGTCGTCGTCGCCGGCGTCCAGTGAGCCCCCGGGGAAGGCGAGGACCCCCAGCGGCGAGGAACCGGGCCGGTATGCCAGCCAGGTTTCCAGGCCGGTGGGGGAATCACGCAGCAGGACAACGGATGATGCGAGGCGGGCAGCCCGAGGGCTCCGCTCGCCGTGTTCAAGCCAGCTCTGCGCTGCCCCTTCAAGGTCTTGAGGGAGTGCAAACAGGCGTCGGGCGAGCTGAGGCAAAGGAAGCGACCGGTCCTAGCTGAATTCGGCTATCAGTTCGACCTCTACCGGAGAGTCGAGCGGCAGCACCGAAACGCCGACGGCGGAACGGGCGTGCTGGCCTGCGTCACCGAGGACCCGGCCCAGCAGTTCAGAAGCGCCGTTGATCACGCCGGGCTGTCCCGTGAAGGACGGGTCAGATGAGACGAATCCCACAACCTTGACGATCCGGGTGATGCGGTCAAGGTCGCCAATGACGCTTTTGACGGCGGCCAGGGCGTTCACGGCGCAGATGGCGGCGTACTGCTGGGCGTCCTCGGGCGAAACAGTGGGCTCGTCGGCGTAGCCTTCGGTGCCCGCTGAGACCTTGCCCGTAGCTGGGAGTTTGCCATTAATAAACGGCAGCTGGCCGGAGGTGTAAACGTGGTTGCCCGAGATCACGGCGGGAACATAGGCAGCCACCGGGGCGGCAACCTCGGGAAGGGTCAGTCCGAGGTCCGCCAGGCGCTGCTCAACAGCGGAAACGGGCTCGGCGGCGGTGCCGGACTGGGCTTCTGCGGAGGTGCTCATGCTACTGCTTCTCCCTCTTCAGGTAGGCAACCAAACCGTTTCCGTCGGGTCCGGGGACTACCTGGACGAGCTCCCAGCCGTCATCTCCCCACTGGTCCAGGATCTGTTTTGTGGCGTGGATAATGAGCGGAATCGTGGCGTACTCCCATTTGGTCATGAGAGAAAGACTAGTCCTTGCCGGTAAAGTGGAAAACATGGCGACTCGTAAGAACCCATTATTCGACACTGCCACCACCCTTGGAAAGATCCTCGTTTTCCTTGGCGTGAGTGCGATTTGTGGTGTCCTGGTAGCAGGCCTGCTGGTTCCCGCGGCAGCCGTCTCAGGCAGCGCAGCCAGCGGTTCGATCGAGTTCTTCGACACCCTGCCGGCAGAGCTGAAGGTGGACCCGCCCAACCAGACCACCAGGATCCTGGCCGCGGACGGCAGCGAGATCGCCAACGTCTACACGGAAAACCGCACCAAGGTAGCCCTGGAGCAGATTTCGCCGTTCATGAAGGAAGCTGTCATCGCCGTCGAGGACAGCCGTTTTTATGACCACGGCGGTGTGGACACCACCGGCATCCTCCGTGCCCTGGTCAGCACTGCGCGCGGCAACAAGCAGGGCGCGTCCACCATCACCCAGCAGTACGTTAATAACGTCCTCAACGCCAACCTCGCCGCCGAGGGCAACGAGGACCAGATCAAGCTCAACGGTGTCAACAAGGGCGTGGGCGACAAGCTCCGCGAAATGAAGCTGGCCATCGCCCTGGAGAAGGAGTTCAGCAAGGAGCAGATCCTTGAGGGCTACCTGAACATCGTGTTCTTCAACCGTGACGCCTACGGGGTAGAGGCTGCTTCGAGGTTCTTCTTCAGCACCTCCGCCAAGGACCTCTCGCTTCCGCAGGCTGCGCTGCTGGCCGGCCTCGTCAACAGCCCTTCTGCCTTCGACCCCATCAACAACCCGGAGGCCTCGAAAGAGCGCCGGGACCTGGTCCTGGGCCTGATGCTGAACCAGGGCAAAATCACCCAGGCAGACCATGACGCCGCCGTCGCCACTCCGGTGGAAACCAAGGTGACCCCGGCCCGCCAGGGCTGCGCCTATGCGTCCACCGCACCCTACTTCTGCGATTACGTCCTGCACCTGCTGGAGAACAACCCCGCGTACGGCACCGACCTCAAAGAACGCCAGCGCCTGATCTACGGCGGCGGCCTTACCATCACCACCACGCTGGACCCGAACGCCCAGGCAACCGCCCAGGAGCAGGTCAATGCCTCCGCCGGCGCCAACCCGGACAAGTGGGGTGCCGCCATGGTTTCAGTGCAGCCCAACACGGGCAAGATCATCTCGATGGCACAGAACACCAGCTTCCTGCCGGCCGAGGCGTCCTTCGACTCGCAGGTGAACTTCAACGTGGACAAGCTGGATAAGGACGGCAACGACCTCAACGGCCTCGGCGGCGCACAGCCCGGGTCCACCATGAAGCCGTTCACGTTCGCGGAATGGCTTAACGAGGGCAAGCCCATGAACACCATGGTTAACGCCGCCCAGCGCATCTACCCGCTGAACTTCCCGTGGCGGAACACCTGCGGGAAGGTGACCGGCGGCTACAGCACGGCGCAAAAGAACCAGGGGCTTGGCACGGCGGACGACCTGCAGAACGCCGAACCCCAGTGGTACAAGCCCCTGTCGGTCCTGGAAGGCCTCTACAACTCCATCAACACCGTGACGTTTGCCTCAGCAGCCCAGCTGGACTTCTGCGGCATCCAAAAGGTGGTTGACGCCGTCGGACTCCACAGCGGGCTGCCGAACGCAGACGAGCCGAACCCGAAGATCAACATGTCCACCCTGGGCAACCTGCTCGGATCCACGCAGACCTCCCCGCTGACCATGGCCAGCGCGTTCGCCACGTTCGCAAACGACGGCAAGTACTGCGAGGCGATCGCCATCACCTCGGTAAAGGACGGAACGGGCAAGGACCTGCCCGCACAGTCCACCAGCTGCCGGGACGCGATCAAGCCCGAGGTGGCCCGCGGCGTGAACTACGCGCTGCAGGAAGTCCTCAACCGTGGCTCCGGCTCGCTGATCCAGCCCCGGATTTCAACCCGCACCAGCTTCCCGATCGGCGCCAAGACCGGTACGTCCAACAACAACGGGTCCACCTGGGTTGTTGGCCACACCACCGGCCTGGCCACTGCTGCCTGGTTCGGTGACGCCCTGGGTGCCCAGGACCGTGCCGGCCAGAACATCACGGTCAACGGCAAGTTCTACCCCGGCATTGACGGATACATGATTGCCGGGCCGATGTTCTCCAACTTCATGTCGAAGGTCGCCCCTGCCTATGGCACCAACCCGTTCCCGGCACCGCCGAGCAACCTGCTGAACGGCGGCGGAACCACGCGCAACACCACTCCCACCACACCCCAGGCCACCCAGGCGCCCACGGCCCCGGCCGCCCCCCAGCCCGCGCCGCAGCCGAGCAAAAACGGCAACGGCAACGGCAATGGAAACGGGAACGGCTAGCCGCCGATGGTCTCAACCAGTGCTTTGGCAAGCCGCGCCCGGACCATCGGGCGCGGCTTTGCCGTCACCGCCGGAGCCGGGGCAACGGCCGGGCTGGCCGCCTTCGGGTACGGCCTGTGGGAGAAAAACCAGTTTGTCCTGCGCGAAGAGACGCTGGACATCCTCCCGCCCGGGCAGGCGCCGTTCCGCGTCCTGCATCTGAGCGACATCCACTTTGTGCCCGGCCAGGATAAGAAGGCAGCCTGGCTGGAGTCCCTTGCCGGCCTTGAACCGGACCTGGTGGTCAATACCGGCGACAACCTCAGCCATGCCGAGGCAGTGGACCCGCTGCTGAAGGCGCTGCGCCCCCTCCTGGAGTTCCCCGGCGTGTTTGTCCCCGGCTCCAACGACTACTTTGCCCCGAGCCTGAAAAACCCGGCGTCCTACCTGCTCGGCCCGTCCAAGGTGAAGCCTAAGCCGGCCCAGCTGGACTGGCCCCGCCTGCGTTCCGGCTTCGGCATGGGCGGCTGGATCGACCTGACCAACCGGCACCAGTCAGTGGTCCTGAAGGGGATGCGGTTCGATTTCTCCGGTGTGGACGATCCCCATCTGAACCGGGAACGATATGCCGGCTGGCCGCGCGGCACGGTAAACCAGAACGCGGTTCCGCACCTGCGCGTCGCCGTCATCCACGCCCCCTACCAGCGCGTGCTGGACCACTTCACCGAGGACGGCGCGGACCTCCTGCTCGCCGGACACACCCATGGCGGCCAGCTGTGCATACCCGGGTACGGTGCCCTGGTATCCAACTGCGACCTCCCCACCTGGCGCGCCAAGGGCCTGAATGACTGGCAGAGCAACGGAAGTACGACGCCGGTAAACGTCTCGGGCGGCATCGGCACCTCACGCTTCGCCCCCGTCCGCATCGCCTGCAGGCCCGAAGCGGTCCTGCTCACCCTCACCTCGCCCAGCTGACCCCGTTGAGCTATCACTTTTGGTTCCCAACCGGCGCTTTTGGGAACCAAACCTGATAGCTCATCGGAGGAACCGGCCAGGGACTGCATTACAGCACGCAATAACTGGCGAAGCTTCAAAGCCGGCGCGCGAAGCCTGTGAATCGTCTCACGCCATGGCATAGGGTAGTTGCTACGGGAAACTACATTCGTTTTAGAGCTTGAGAAGCGGGCATGGCCAAGCAAACTCCTTTTTTTCGTTCCATCCGTCGCCTTTACCCCCATGTCCGGCCGATTATCCCCCGGCTTTTGCTGGGACTTCTTTGCGCGCTGATGGCCAGCGTCGTTGCCCTCGCCATCCCGCAGGTCCTCCGGGTGCTGGTCAACGAATCATTGAAGCCAGGCGGCTCAACGGAAGCGGTGTGGATTTCGGCCGGCCTCATCCTGGTCCTGGGCGTGGCCGAGGCGGGCCTGGTGGCCCTCCGCCGGCAGTTCGTCATCAACCCCGCCACGTCCGTGGAAACCAACATGCGGGTTTCGCTGTACCACCACCTGCAGGACCTGACCGTTTCCTTCCACGACCGCTGGGGCTCCGGCCAGCTGTTGTCCCGGGCCATGACGGACCTGAACTTCCTGCGCCGCTGGATGGCGTTTGGAGCGATCATGCTGGTGGTCACCACCCTCACCGTGATCATCGGCATCACGGCGATGTTTGTGATGAGCTGGCAACTGGCCCTCATCTTCCTGGCCGCCGCCGTGCCCATCATGGCCTACAGCTTCCGGTTCCGGACCCGCTTCAGCCGCGTGACCCGCCGCAGCCAGGACCAGGCCGGCGATCTCGCCACCACCGTTGAGGAATCCGTCCATGGCATCCGTGTGCTCAAGGCATTCGGCCGCAGCCGGGAGGCGCTGGAGAACTTCAACGAACAAGCCGAGGAACTGCGCCAGACGGAGATCGAAAAAGCACGCCACCAGGCTACGTTCACCATGGTGGTCACGCTGCTTCCCGAGCTCGCCCTCGGGGCCGGCCTGGTGGTGGGTGTGATGCTGTGCGCCGGCGGCCAGCTCAGCATCGGCTCGCTGGTGGCGTTTTTTGCCACCGCCGCGGTGATGGCCTCGCCCGTGGAATTTTCCGGCATGCTGCTGGCCATGGCACTCACGGCCAAGACCGCCGTCGACCGCCACTTCGAAGTGATGGATACACCGAACACCATCACCAGTCCCCCGGAGCCGCGCCGGCCCGGCCAGCTGGCCGGTGCCCTCCGTTTCTCCAATGCCACGTTCGCCTTCGAGGACGCACCGGACAAACCGATCCTCAAAGAGATCAACCTGGACGTCCGCCCCGGCGAGACCATGGCCCTGGTGGGCATCACCGGCAGCGGCAAGAGCGCCCTGATCCAACTGGTTCCGCGCCTGTTCGACGTCACCGGCGGCGCCATCACCATCGACGGCGTGGACTTGCGGGACTTCGACGTGGAAGAGCTCCGGCGGATTGTTGCAGTGGCCTTCGAGGACACCACCCTGTTCTCCAACTCCGTCCGGGACAACGTCCTGCTCGGCGCCCCCGTCCGCAACGATGCCGTCCTCGACGAAGCCCTGGACGTGGCCCAGGCGCACTTCGCGTATTCCCTGCCGGAGGGGGTGGACACCCTCATCGGAGAGGAAGGCCTCAGCCTTTCCGGCGGGCAGCGGCAGCGGATCGCCCTGGCACGCGCCATCGCCGCGCGCCCCCGCGTGCTGGTCCTGGACGATCCACTGTCCGCGCTGGACGTCCATACCGAGGAACTGGTGGAAACGCGGCTCCGGGCCGTGCTGAAGGACACCACCACGCTGATCGTGGCCCACCGCCCGTCCACCGTTGCGCTCGCGGACCGGGTGGCGCTGCTCGAGGACGGCCGTATCACCGCCGTCGGCACCCACACCGAACTGCTGGCCGTCAACCACCATTACCGCTATGTCATCGCCAGCCTCGACCAGGAACCCCGCGACCTGGACTCAGAGCTGTCCGCCCTTGAAGACCAGGCAGAGGAAATGACCCGATGAGCACCGCAACCTTCGGCACGGCCAACGAGGACAATGCCCACCTGAGCAAAAGCGAGAGCCGGGCAGTACGACGCCGGTCGCTGGCTTTGCTGCGCTCCCTGATCCGGCCGGTGCGGCTGCGGTTCTGGCTCACGATTGCCATGGTGGTCCTGTCGCAGGCTGCCCGGGTGGCCGGTCCCGCGCTGATCGCCTTCGGCATCGACCACGCACTGCCCGCCCTGCAGGCCGGAGACAACCTCCCCCTGGTGTTCACCGGCGTCGCCTATCTGCTCGCAGCGATCGCGACGGCAGGACTCACCGCCCTGTATGTGACCTCCACGGCGAAACTCAGCCAGGCCATGCTCCTGGACCTGCGCCTGCGGGTGTTCCGGCATACGCAGCGGCTGAGCCTGGAGTTCCACGAAAAATACACGTCCGGACGGATCATTGCCCGGCAGACCTCGGACCTGGAGGCACTCCGCGAACTCCTGGACTCCGGCGTCAGCTCGCTGGCGTCCGGCATGTTGTTCATGATTTTTACCGCCGTCACCGTATTCGCCCTGGACTGGCGCAGCGGCCTGCTGGTGCTGGCCGCAGGTGTTCCCATGTTTTTCCTGGCCCGCTGGTACCAGAAACACTCGCAGATCGCTTTCCGCGAATCCCGGGTGGTGTCTGCGCGGCTGATCGTGCACTTCGTGGAGACCATGACCGGCATCCGCGCGGTCAAGGCCTTCCGCAAGGAGCAGGAAAACGCTGACCGCTACGGCCAGCTCGCCGAAGACTACCGGCTGGTTACTGTCCGTTCCATCAACCTCAACGGCATCTTCCAGCCGGGGCTGGTGCTGATCGGGAACGTGTGCGTGGCAGTGGTCCTGTTGTTCGGTGGTTTCCGGGTGCTCACCGGCGACCTTGCGGTGGGTGTGCTGCTGGCCCTCATCCTGTCCACCAAACGGTTCTTCCAGCCGGTGGACCAGATGGCGATGTTCTACAACTCCTTCCAGAGTGCCCAGGCAGCATTGGAGAAAGTATCCGGGCTCCTCGAGGAAGTGCCCACCGTCCGCCCGCCCAGGAACCCGGTAGCCCTTCAGAACGCCAGGGGCGCCATAGATTTCCAGGACGTCGAGTTCCGCTACGGCGACGGGCCGCTCATCGTGCCCCGGCTGAACCTGCACATCCCGGCGGGCCAGACGGTAGCCCTGGTGGGCCAGACGGGGGCCGGGAAATCAACCCTCGCAAAACTGATCGCCCGCTTCTACGACGTCTCCTCCGGCTCCCTGACCCTGGACGACGTGGACCTGCGCAACCTCAGCACCACGGACCTGAGGCGGAACATCGTGATGGTCACCCAGGAGGCCTTCCTGTTCAGCGGGTCCGTGGCTGACAACATTGCCCTCGGCCGGCCGGAGGCATCCCGGGCCGAGATTGAGGAAGCAGCGAAGGCGGTAGGTGCGCATGACTTCATCTCGGACCTGCCCGAGGGATATGACACTGATGTCAACAAGCGCGGCGGCCGGGTCTCATCCGGGCAGCGCCAGCTGATCAGCTTCGCCCGGGCGTTCCTGGCCCGCCCGGCAGTGCTGATCCTGGACGAGGCCACCTCCTCCCTGGACATCCCCTCCGAAAGGCTCGTGCAGAACGGACTGGCCCGGCTGCTGGCGGGCACGGACGCCGCCAGGAGGACCGCCCTGATCATTGCGCACCGCTTGTCCACGGTGGAAACCGCGGACCGGGTGCTGGTGGTGCACGACGGCCGGATCGTCGAGGACGGCTCACCCGCGGAGCTGATTGGCGGCGGCGGACGTTTTGCCGACCTGCACGGTGCGTGGAAGGACTCGCTGGTCTGACCTGCCGGATACCGCGCCGCGGGCATCTTTCATGAGTCAACGCGCAGGATTTCGCATCGGGACCCCGCATCGGCTATTCTTGTAAAGTTGCTTTTGCAGCGGATCGGGATGTAGCGCAGCTTGGTAGCGCGCTTCGTTCGGGACGAAGAGGTCGCAGGTTCAAATCCTGTCATCCCGACCACAATGAAAGAGGGTCTCCCACGGGAGGCCCTCTTTTGTGTTCCGTGACCCCCGGCAGAACCCTGGCCGAACGGTAACTTTCCGGTAAAGGGAAAGGCCCCGGAGCAGTTGCTCCGGGGCCTCCCTCGCCTCCTGTGGTGAGGAAGCTAGTTACGCGGGATCAGGCCAGTTGCCGATGTACGTGGTGTACGTGACGTCGGTGCTCTTGTCCTTCTTGACCTTCTGGGAAGCCGGATCAGGCCAGTTCCCAATGGCTACGGAAGTACCGGAGTTGTCAGCCAGTGAACCCGCAGACAGTACGGCCGGAGCCGCTGCGGAAAATGCCAAGGCCCCCGCCAGCACGGCGGCGGCAGCAATTTTCTTCAACATAGATATGTTCCTCAATACGAGTCGGATTCGTTACAAAGCCAGCACTGTCCTTGTTGACACCCATTGTAAAATGTTTTCCACAGGGACTGTCAAGCATTCGTCAAACTGACTGTCCGGAAGAGGAGGAAATCCCGTGGGCAACGGATTCGGGGAGAAGCTCCGGGCGGAGCGGCTCGAACGGGGATTGACACAGGCCGAACTGGGCAAGGACCTGTATTCACCCAGCTACATTTCATTGCTCGAGACCGGCCGGAGGGAACCGACGGCCGAGGTCATCGAGGAACTGGCGCGGCGCCTTGAATTGGCGCCCAAGGCCCTCGAAGCCTGGAGCCAGCCAATTACCGTCAGCGATGCTGAGTACGTCCTGGCCGGCCTTTATGCCCGCCAGGCCTGGGACCTGCGTGACTACCCTTTGGCGGCCAGCCACGCCGCCACTGCAGCCCAGATTGCCCTCGAGGGCAAAAACACCAGCGCCTGGTGGAACATGACCTACATGCAGGCCGAGTGCCTGATGAAGCAAGGCGAACTGCGCGAATGCCAAAAGATCATCGAGCGGCTCCTCGAGCACCCGATGGCCACCGAATCAGTGGGCCTGGGTGTGCGGGCTCGGCAAATGCTGGCGGCCGTCTGCCACGGGCAGGGGCAACTGGCGGTGGCAGTCCAGCACGGGCTTGAAGCTGTGGAGCTCTCGGCCAGGCTGCCGAGGAATTCGACAGTGCTCATCGGCGCCCACCGGATCCTCATCGGCGCGCTGGCCGAAAGCGGACGGCTGGACGAAGCCTGGAAGTACTGCATGGCGCTCTACGAGCAGGTGGACGAACACGCGATGTCGCAACTGGCCGGGGAGGTGGCCTGGGTCATCGGCAACGTCGCGTTTATGCGGCACGACTACGCCGAAGGGGTCAAGCACCACGAGCGGGCAGCGAAGCTCCTCTCCCCCGCCAATGACATCGAGCTCTGGGCGCGGTTCAACAAGGCCTCCGCCGCGGTGCGGCTGTCGTCGGGAATTGTCGAACCCGAAACCCTGTCCTCCATCGAGCGGGCAGAGCTCGCCTTCTCCATCGTGGGAGGAACCAAGAGCGACGAACTGGAGGTCGCCTTCATCCGCGCCCGCTGGCTGTACCTGACTGGGGACATTGTTGCCGCCGTAGAGAAGCTGAGGGAAATCCATGCTGAGCGCGACGCCCTCGCCAAGCACACGGCCGGAGAGGTTTCACTGCTCCTGGGCAAGTCCCTGAAGGCCGCCGGCGAAGCGGACGAGGCACTGGTCCGCCTCGAGGAAGCCCAGAAGGCGTTCAGCGCCGCAGGAGCAGCGGACCGTGTCCAGCAGGCATTGGACGCGGTCCTGGAAATCCGGCTGGCCCAGCAGCGGGCCGCGGCTGCCGCCAAAGCCAGCTAAGCTGCACCCCGCTCGCCCGGAGCCGCTGGGGCTCCGTGCAAGTGAGGCACCCGTCAGGCGAAGCTTTTCCCGGTCAGCTTCTCGTACGCCTCAACGTAACGGCTCCGGGTCCGGTCTACCACGTCAGCAGGCAGCGCCGGCGGAGGGGTGTCCGAAGACCTGTCCCAGCCCGATTCGGCCGATGTAAGCCAGTCCCGGACGTACTGCTTGTCGTAAGACGGCTGAGCCTGCCCCGGCTGGTAGGTGGAGGCATCCCAGAACCGCGAGGAGTCCGGCGTCAGCACTTCATCACCCAGGGTGATCGAACCGGAGACGGCGTCGTAACCGAACTCCACCTTGGTATCGGCGAGGATGATCCCGCGCTCCCGCGCCACGGCCTCCGCCTTGGTGTAAATCTGCAACGTGAGCTCGCTCAACCGGCCCGCGATGTCGTCACCCACCATGGCCACCACGGCGTCATAGGTGATGTTCTCGTCGTGCTCGCCCACGGCTGCCTTGGCCGACGGCGTAAAGATGGCGTGCTCCAGCCGTGAACCGTCCACCAGGCCCTCTGGCAGCGGGATGCTGCACACGGTTCCGGAGGCGCGGTATTCCAGCAGGCCCGAGCCGGTGAGGTAGCCGCGGGCGATGCACTCCACCGGGAACATGTCCAGCTTCTTGCAGATCATGGCCCGGCCTTCCACCGCGGCCGGGACCCCGTCCTCCACGGTGGAGGCCAGCACGTGGTGCTCCACGTCCAGCTGGTCGAACCACCACAGGCTCAGCTGGGTGAGGATGCGCCCCTTGTCCGGGATTTCGCTGGACAGGACGTGGTCAAAGGCGCTGATGCGGTCGCTGGCCACCACCAGGACGCACTCCTGGCCTACGCGTTCGACGATGGAATCGTCAGCCGGCTCGTAAAGGTCGCGCACCTTGCCGGAGTAGACGTGCTTCCAGCCCGGCAGGTCCAGGGTGGTGGTGCTGAAGCCGGGTGTTGCGGGAGTTTCGCTCATGCTATGCCTTCGCGTTGGTAATGGGCAGTGATCCGGTGGCGCCGGACGATACCCTGATCTCGCCCCGGGCGGCCTTGCGGCCGATGTCCGTGCGGAACTGCGAGCCTTCCAGCTGAACCAGCTCCACGCCGTCGTACGCCTTTTCGCGCGCCTCCACCAGGTCGCTGCCCAGCGCCACGACGGCCAGGACGCGCCCGCCCGCGGAGATCACCTTGCCCTCCTCATCAAAGGAGGTCCCGGCGTGGATCACGTGCACGCCTTCGAGTTCCTCCACCTTCTTCAGGCCGCGGATGCGGTCACCGGTGCGGGGCGTGCCGGGGTAGTTTTCAGAAGCGACGACGACGGCGACAGCAGTTTCCTTCGACCAGCGCAGCTCTTCTGCCTTGTCCAGTTCGCCCTTGGCAGCTGCCAGGAGGAGGGCGCCGAGGGGGGTCTTGAGCCGTGCCAGCACGGCCTGGGTTTCCGGGTCACCGAAACGGACGTTGAATTCGATGACGCGGGTGCCGCGCGAGGTGAGGGCCAGTCCGACGAACAGTACGCCTACAAAAGGCGTGCCTCGGCGGGCCATCTCGTTGACAGTCGGCTGGGCGACCCGCTCAATGACCTCCTGGACGAGGCCTTCGGGGGCCCACTCCAGTGGGGTGTACGCACCCATGCCGCCGGTGTTGGGCCCTTCGTCGTTGTCGAAGATCCGCTTGAAGTCCTGGGCGGGTGAAAGCGGGACCGTGTTCTGGCCGTCGCAGAGGACAAAGAGGGAAACCTCCGGGCCGTCGAGGAACTCTTCGATCACCACGGAGCCGCCGGCATCGAAGCACGACTGCGCGTGGGCGAGGGCTTCGTCGCGGTTCCTCGTGACCACTACGCCTTTGCCCGCGGCCAGGCCGTCGTCCTTCACCACGTAGGGGGCGCCGAAGGTGTCCAGGGCTGACGCGGCTTCCTCGGCGTTGGCCGCCACCATGGCCATGGCCGTGGGAACGCCGGCTTCGGCCATGATCTCTTTGGCGAAGGCCTTGGAAGCCTCGAGCTGGGCGCCGGCCTTGCTGGGGCCGAACACCGGGATCCCGGCATTGCGGACAGCATCGGAAACACCTGCTGCGAGCGGCGCCTCCGGCCCCACCACCACCAGGTCCACGGCGAGCCTGGTTGCCAGGGCGGCTACGGCGTCGGGATCGTTGCCGTTGATCCCGTAGGTGGGGACCAGCTTGCTGATGCCGGCATTGCCGGGCGCTGCATGGACCTCGGACACGTTGGGGTCGGCGAGCAGGGAGCGGACAATGGCGTGTTCGCGGCCTCCGGGGCCGATGACGAGTACCTTCACAGTCTCCAAGGGTACTTTGTGCACCCAGCCCGCTCCTAAGCTGTGTCAGCCGCGGCAAAACAATCCCCGGGGCGGTCCGCTACGAAGCAGTGTTATGAAAAAGCTCCTGAACTGGCTCAAAGGTCCCACTGCCCTGGCCGCGCTGGCAGGCGTGGTGGCTGCCGCCGTCGTCCTCGCCGTGGCCGAGCTGGCGGGAGCATTTTTTACGGCCCGCGCCACGCCCGTGTTTGCCCTGGGGTCCACGTTCATCGATTTCACGCCGTCCTGGATGAAGGATTTCGCGATCGCCACGTTCGGCACCAACGACAAGGCCGCACTTTTTGTGGGCATGGGCCTGACCATCGCCGTGCTGGCGTGCGTGCTGGGCGTGGTGGCCTACCGGCGGTGGGCGCTGGGCGTGCTGGGAGTCCTCTTTATGGGTGCTGTGATCGTGACCAGCGTGGTCACCCGGGCAGGCGTGGGGCCGGCCGATGCCATACCGTCGGTGCTGGGGACCCTCGCGGGCCTGCTGGTGCTGCGCGCCCTCATAGCCCCGTTGCGGGGACTGAAAGCCTGGCCCGAAGCACCGGCGAATGTGGCCGACGGCGACCCAAGGCACTCCGGGGCCAGCCGCCGTCGTTTTTTCGCCGCTGCCGGAATTACCGCGGCCGCAGCCGGCATAGCCGCAACGGGCGGCCGCCTCGTGGGTGCGGCCCGGAGCAACATCGCCAAGGCGCGGGAAGCCCTTCAGCTGCCCGCCGCGGTCCAGGCAGCTGCAACCGTTCCTGCGGGCGTCCAGTCCCCGGTGGCCGGTGTCCCGCCGTGGCTGACGCCCAACGGCGAGTTCTACCGCATCGACACTGCCCTCAGCGTCCCGGAAATCAATGCAAATGACTGGGAGCTGCGGGTGCACGGGCTGGTGGAGGAAGAAGTCCGGCTCACCTTCCAGGACCTGCTCGACGCCGACCTGATCGAATCGCACGTGACCCTCACCTGCGTTTCCAATCCAGTGGGCGGCAATCTCGCCGGCAACGCGAAATGGCTGGGCCTGCCCATCCGTGAGGTGCTGAAGCGGGCGCGGCCCAAGGACGGTGCGGACATGGTCCTTTCCACGTCCATTGACGGTTTCAGCGCTTCCACGCCCCTGGAGGTCCTGCAGGACGGGCGCGACGCCATCCTGGCCATCGGAATGAACGGTGAGCCGCTGCCCCTTGAGCACGGCTACCCGGTGCGGATGGTGGTTCCGGGCCTGTACGGATTCGTCTCGGCCACGAAGTGGGTGGTGGACCTGGAGGTGACCAGGTTCGCGGACAGCAAGGCCTACTGGACTGAGCGCGGCTGGTCCGAGCGGGGACCCATCAAGACCATGGCGCGGGTGGATGTTCCCAAGTCGTTCGCCAAGGTGCGCGCGGGAAAGGTGGCCGTGGGCGGCACCGCCTGGGCACAGACGCGGGGCATCACCAAGGTGGAGCTCAAGATCGACAACGAGGACTGGGTGGAGGTGGACCTCTCGGCTGAGGCGTCGCTGGTCACGTGGCGCCAATGGTCCTATGAATGGGACGCCACGCCCGGCCCGCACTACCTGAAAGTCCGTGCGACGGACGGCACGGGCGAGGTGCAGACGGAGCAGCGCGCCGATCCGGTTCCCGACGGCGCCTCGGGCTGGCAGTCGGTGATGGTCACCGTGGAGTAGCCGGGCATCCGGGAGAGTGGCCCCTAGACTGGCAGCATGCCGCATAACCCGCATGCCACCTTTACCGTGGACTCCGCCGTCGAACTGGCCGTGATCGAGCGCAGCGGCTTTGTGGAATCCCGGCACATCGGCTCAGCCGTCCTGCTTGCCGCCGACGGCTCCGTAGTCACTGAACTGGGCGACATCAACACCCCGATCTACGCCCGGTCTGCCCTGAAGCCGTTCCAGGCGCTGGCCTCGATGCAGGCCGGCGTGCCGCTCCGCGGCGCCCAGGTGGCGCTGGCCTGCGCGAGCCATGTGGGTTCCCTGGACCACATGGATGTGGTGTCCGGGATGCTCAAAGCGGCCGGCGTGCGGGAGGACCAGCTCCAATGCCCGGAAGCGTGGCCGCAGGATGAAACTGCCCGGAACTGGCTGGTCCGTTCCGACCGCGGTAGGTCGAAGCTGGCCTTCAATTGCTCGGGGAAGCACGCCGCATTCCTGTGGGCCTGCACGGAAAACGGCTGGGACACGCATAGCTACCTGGAGCCCAACCATCCGCTGCAGCAGCAGGTGCGCAGCGTCATCGAGGAGTACACGGGCGAAAAGATCGCCCACCTGGGAATCGACGGCTGCGGCGCGCCCGTGGCGGCCGTTTCGCTCAAGGGCCTGGCGCGGGGCTTCTCCCAGCTGGCCAAGGCGCCGGGGGACCAGAGCTTCAACGCCCGGGCCGCCACCATCGCAACGTCCATGCTGGACTACCCGTGGGCGGTGCAGGGCCGCGGCGAGGCCAACACCATTGTGATGGACGAGCTGGAAATCATCGCCAAAATAGGGGCCGAAGGTGTCCTGGCCATGGCCACGCCCCAGGGCGTATCCGTGGCAGTCAAGATCCTGGACGGGAACCTGCGGGCCACCTCCCTGGTGGCGCTGACCTTGCTGGCCGCCTCCGGGGCCGTGGAGATTCCCGGCGTGGCCAGTGTGCTGGAAAAGGTGGTTGAGCCGGTGCTGGGCGGCGGCCGGCCGGTGGGAAAGATCCGGCTGGGCCCGGCCGTCTCGGCCCTCCTGGACTGAGTGCTTCCGGACTGAGCGCTAGGCTATCAAGCGCTCACTGCCGGCTCGGAGCGATTCCTCCTCCACGGATGTCCGCGGTACTCTGGTTGCCTTTGCCGTGCCCCGCCGAAAGGATCCGCCAAACATGCCTGTAGCCCGCCGTCGTATTGACGTTCAAGAAGGCGCCGCGGCGGTGGAGGCGTGGCGGAAAGCCGCCGGGCCGTCGTCGGACATTCCTCCGGTTCCGCGCGCCGTGCTGGCCACCGCAGTACGGTACACGCTGGAGGAAGTCACTGCGCGGGCGCCGGGAAATTCCGTGGAGGTACGCGTGCCGCCCTTCGGCGTCACGCAGTGTGTGGAAGGGCCGCGCCATACCCGCGGAACGCCGCCCAACGTGATCGAGTGCGACGCCGCCACCTGGCTTGCGATGGCGACGGGCCTGATGGGCTGGGCGGAGGCAGTCGCGGCCGGCAAGGTGGCCGCTTCAGGCCTGCGTGCCGACCTCTCGACCCTCCTGCCGCTGTAGGACTTTTCTAGCTGATTTTGCGGCGGTAGATGGATGTGGCGAAGGCGTACGCGATGAGGAGTATCCCTGCGAGCCATGCCAGGCTGACCCAGATGTCGCTGCCAACGGGTTCCTGGGCGAACAGGGCCCGGATGGTGTTCACGATCGAGGTCACGGGCTGGTTCTGGGCGAACCAGGCCACTGGACCGGGCATCGATCCGGTGGGCACGAACGCGGAGCTGATGAACGGCAGGAAGATCAACGGGTAGCTGAAGGCGCTGGCGCCATCGACGCTTTTCGCGGAGAGCCCCGCGATCACGGCGATCCAGGTCAGCGCCAGGGTGAACAGGACCAGGATGCCGGCTGCCGCCAGCCAGGCGGCCGGTGATGCTCCGGTGCGGAACCCCATGAGCAGCGCGACGCCCACCACCACGGCCACTGACACCAGGTTCGCTGCCAGCGAGGTGAGCACATGCGCCCAGAGCACGCTCGATCTTGCAATCGGCATGGACTGGAAGCGTTCGAAGATGCCGCCCTGCAGGTCCAGGAACAAACGATACGCCGTGTAGGCGACGCCGGACGCGATGGTGATGAGCAGGATGCCGGGCAGCATGTAGTTGACGTAGGACTCATCGGATCCGGTGTTGATGGCGCCGCCGAACACGTAGACGAACAGCAGCATCAGCGCGATGGGGGTGACCGCCGTCGTAATGATGGTGTCCGGGCTGCGCAGGATGTGGCGGAGGGAACGGCTGGTGAGGACCCGGGTGTCGACGAGGGCGTGCGCAGTCATCGGAGTTCCTTTCCTGCTGGGACGGTGAGGGCGAGGAAGACGTCCTCAAGGGACGGCTGCTTCTCGACGTATTCCACTTTTGCGGGCGGGAGCAGCCGCTTGAGTTCGGCGAGGGTCCCGTTCTGGATGATGGTGCCCTCGTGCAGGATCGCGATCCGGTCGGCAAGCTGCTCGGCCTCATCGAGGTACTGCGTGGTGAGCAGCACCGTGGTGCCGCTGCTGGCGAGTTGCTTCACGGTCTGCCACACTTCGAGGCGCGCCTGGGGATCGAGTCCGGTGGTGGGTTCGTCGAGGAAGATGACCGGCGGATTGCCGATCAGGCTCATCGCGATGTCCAGCCGGCGGCGCATACCGCCGGAGTAGGTGGCTGCCTTCCGGCTCCCTGCTTCGGTGAGGGAGAAGCGGGCGAGCAGGTCGTCGGCGATCGCAACCGGGTTTTTCAGGTGGCGGAGCCGGGCGATCAGGATGAGGTTTTCCCGCCCGCTGAGCACTTCGTCCACCGCGGCGAACTGGCCGGTCAGGCTGATCGACTCCCGTACGTCGTCGGGCCTGTCCGCAACATCGAAGCCGGCTACAGTGGCGCTTCCCGAGTCGGCTTTCAGCAGGGTGGACAGGATCCGCACCAGCGTGGTTTTGCCCGCGCCGTTCGAGCCGAGCAGCGCGAAGATGCTGCCTGCCTTCACGTCGAAGTCGACGCCCCGCAGCACGTGCAGGTCCTTGAATGACTTCTCGATGCCCTGCACCCTGATCGCGGGTGCAAGGGCCTGGTCAATGGTCATGCTTCATCTCCTTTCCATTGCGGCCGGTGGCGGCGTCGATGGCTTTCGTGAGGCGGGCGCGTTCCTTGTCGATCCAGCGCGTGCCGCCGTAGGCCTGGGTGAACGTCTCGGCGAACTCCACCGGGTCGTCGCCCACGATGTCGGCCACCGGGGTCCCGTCGACGGCGGCGCGTTCCCACAGGTCGGCAAAGTCGCCGAACATCCTGACCATCGTGTCGCCGTCGGTCACTCCGCCGTAGTACATGAAGTACCGCTCGAAGGCTTTTGCGGCGGTGCGGTGCGGTTCGGGGAGCGCCTCGACGCGGGCCTTGTACTGCTTGAACTGCTTCTTCTGCTCAAGTGAGCCGGTGATTGCTTCGATCCATTTTGCGGCCATGGTTACTTCTCTCCTTGTTCCTGCGGGTGTCCGGCGTGGAGGTGTTCGATCCGTTCTGCGAGGAAGCTCCATGTCTTCCAGAACTCTTCGAGGTATCCGCTGCCCTGTGCGTTCAGCGAGTAGACCTTGCGCGGGGGCCCCTTCTCTGACGGGACCTTTTCGACGTCGACGAGGCCGCGCTGCTCGATCCTGACCAACAGGGCGTAAATGGTGCCTTCGGCGATGTCGGTAAAGCCCTGGTCGCGCAGCCGCGCCGTGATCTCGTAGCCGTAAGCCGACTGCCCGGCGAGGATCGCCAGGACTATGCCCTCCAGCGTCCCCTTGAGCATCTCGGTCATTTGTTTGCCCATGGGACCTTCCCTTCTGCTACTTAGTGATGATGACTACCAGTACATAGTATCGCTGAATAGCGGCCGGTCAAGAGCTTCGAAATGGCAGAACTGCCCGCTTCCAGGCGGAGGGCGTCAAAGATTCGTCAAGAAAACGGCCCTTACCCGTTCACCGGATTCCGCCGGTGCTAGCTTCGGCCCTGAAGGCGGTGCACTGCGCAGCGCTGAAAGGAATGCATGACCACGTTGAGCAGGCCTCCGGCCGATCCCTCCGCCCCCAGGCCGCGCGGTGCCGCAGCATTGAGGAACTGGCTCCTGTTCGGACTCCAGGACAGCAAAGGAACGCATCCCGGCCCAGGCGGGACATCGGGAGCCCATGAGAAAAAGCATCCGTGGTGGCAGGTCATGTGCCTCACCGGCGTGGACTACTTCTCCACCCTTGGTTATCAGCCGGCCATCGCAGCCCTCGCCGCCGGGGTGATTTCACCCATCGCGACGCTGGTGCTCGTCGCCGTTACCCTCCTTGGCGCCCTGCCGGTATACCGGCGCGTGGCTGGTGAGAGCCACCGCGGGGAAGGCTCCATCGCCATGCTCGAACGCCTCCTGCCCCGCTGGGGCGGCAAGCTCTTCGTCCTGGTCCTGCTCGGGTTCGCCGCCACCGACTTTATGATCACCATGACCCTGTCCGCCGCTGACGCCAGTGCCCACCTCATCCAGAACCCGGTGGCGCCCGGCTGGCTGCTCGGCCAGAACGTCCCGGTCACGCTCTTCCTGCTGGCGCTGCTGGCCGCGGTGTTCCTCCGGGGATTCCGGGAGGCGATCGGCGTGGCCGTCGCCCTCGTGGTCCTGTACCTCGGCCTCAATGCGGTGGTGGTGGCGGTGACGCTTGCCCAGGTCTTTACGCACCCACTGGCGATGGGCGACTGGTGGACCAGCCTGTGGACCTCCCACGGCAACCCGTTGATGGCCGTGGCCATCGCGCTGCTGGTCTTCCCCAAACTCGCCCTGGGCCTCTCAGGGTTCGAGACCGGCGTCGCCGTGATGCCCCAGGTGCGGGGCGACGGGAAGGACACGGAAGAGAATCCGGCAGGCCGCATCCAGGGAACCCGGCGCATGCTCACCACCGCCG
Organism: Pseudarthrobacter sp. fls2-241-R2A-168; assembly: GCF_030209335.1. Taxonomy (NCBI): domain Bacteria; kingdom Bacillati; phylum Actinomycetota; class Actinomycetes; order Micrococcales; family Micrococcaceae; genus Pseudarthrobacter; species Pseudarthrobacter sp. fls2-241-R2A-168. The sequence continues at coordinate 2,059 of NZ_JARVSG010000001.1, read as the reverse complement.
CGGTGATCATGAGCGGCTTCCTTCTCACCACCAGCTTCATCACAGTGGTCCTGATCCCGGAGCCGGAATTCCAGCCCGGCGGCCAGGCAAACGGACGCGCCCTGGCCTACCTCGCCCACGAATACCTCGGCGTCGGCTTCGGCAGCATCTATGACGCCAGCACCATCGCCATCCTCTGGTTCGCCGGCGCGTCGGCCATGGCAGGACTGCTGAACCTGGTCCCCAGATACCTTCCCCGCTACGGCATGGCCCCAGCGTGGGCCAAAGGAGTCCGGCCCCTCGTTCTCGTTTTCACCCTGGTCGGGTTCCTCATCACCTTCCTCTTTGAGGCCGACGTCGACGCCCAGGGCGGTGCGTATGCCACCGGCGTCCTGGTGCTGATGACTTCAGCAGCCGTCGCCGTCACCCTCTCTGCCCGTCGCCGTCACCAGAACAAACGCACCGTGGGCTTCGGAGCGATTGCCGTCGTCTTTATGTACACCACCGTTGCCAACATCTTTGAGCGGCCCGAAGGCATCCGCATCGCGGGAGTCTTCATCCTGGGCATCATCGTGATCTCCCTGCTCTCGCGGGTCCGCCGCTCCTTTGAACTCCACGCCACGCACGTGCACCTGGACCGGGAGGCATTGGAGTTTATGTCCGATACCCTCGAAGGCCCCATCGCCATCATTGCCCATGAGCCGCTGCGCACATCCAAGGAGGCTTACCGCGACAAGCTGGCTTCAGCCATCGAAGTCAGCCACCTCCCCCTCGCCCAGGAGGCGCTGTTCCTGGAGGTCATCGTTGACGACTCCTCCGACTTCGAGACCGAACTCTACGTCCGGGGAGTGGTCCGCCATGGCTACAGGATCCTCGAAGTCCACGGGCCGGTGGTCCCCAACACCATTGCCTCCGTGCTGCTCCACATCAGGGATGTCACAGGGCTGATGCCCCACATCTATTTCCGCTGGACCGAAGGCAACCCGGTCACCAACCTCCTGAGGTTCCTGTTCCTTGGCGAAGGGGAAATCGCCCCCGTAACCCGGGAAGTGCTCCGTGAGGCCGTACCGGAGGTGACCAACCGCCCGTGGGTCCACGTCGGGTGACCTGGGACGGCCTGTCCGAACGCGCCCTTCCGGTCAGCCGCGGCCGATGAAGGGCATGCCGGCGGCGGTGATCACCACGGACCCCACGCTTGCCGAGGGCGGCATGTTGGCCATCAGCAGCACGGCGCGGGCCGCATCCTCTACAGGAAAAGTGGGCTCCACCCGGCGGCTGCCGTCTGCCTGGAGCGCGCCCGCGCCCACCCCGATGGTGTCCATGATGTCTGTGGCTGTGTTGCCGATGTCGATCTGCCCGCAGGTGATCCCGAAGTCCCGGCCGTCCAATTCGATGCTTTTGGTCAGACCCGTCAGGGCGTGCTTGGTGACGGCGTAGGCCACGGTGCGGGGCCGGGGCGAGTGCGCGGAGATGGAGCCGTTGTTGATGATCCGCCCGCCCTGCGGATCCTGGGCCTTCATGGCCCGTACCGCGGCCGCCGCACACAGCATGGAGCCGGTGAGGTTCACCGCCACGGTGGCCTCCCAGTCGGCCAGGGAGATCTCATCCACGCTGGCCGCCGGACCGAAAACGCCTGCGTTGTTGAACAGCAGGTCCACGCGCCCCCACTTCTGGCGGGTGGCCTCGAAAAGGCGCTCGACGTCGTCGGGCCGGGTGACGTCGCAGGTGACCGGAAGGGCCTGCGGATGGCCGTCCGCCGTCTCCTTCAGTTGCTGTTCACGCCGCCCAGCGAGGGCAACGGCGTAGCCGTCGGCCAGGAGAAGGCGCGCCACGGCCCGGCCGATGCCGGAACCTGCTCCGGTGACTACAGCAACGCGCTGGGTCTGTTTGGGCATGCTCATCAAGTTCACCTCGGGTCTGGTCACATTTGAATCCTAGGGCCTTCGCTCCTAATCTCGTAATACAGAATTGTTTTCCCACAATACGAAAACATTAAGCCAGCATTCGACGACGAAAAGAGGCTGCCGTGGCTGCAGGAGAAGATACCTCCCATATCCTCAGCGGGTTGACTAACCAGCTG
>NZ_JARVSG010000042.1:0-92866 GCF_030209335.1 Pseudarthrobacter sp. fls2-241-R2A-168 | reverse complement strand
GCAGCCGTCGACCTCAACCTCGGCAACACCGGAACCGGCACCACCGACGGACTCGGCACCGTCCTAGACGCAGTCGTGGACCTCGGCGCGGGCAACACTGGCGGAACCGGCACCGGAGTAGATCTGGGCATTGACCTCGGCATCGGTCTGGGCGGCGACGGCAACGGCACCGAAAACCCGGGCACTGGCACTCCGGGTACGGAGAACCCCGGCGATGGCAGCACGGGAGGCACCGGCACCGTTGACCCCGGTACCAACGCTCCGGGTACGAATGCCCCCGGCACCGGCGGCAACACCGGAAATACCGGAAATACCGGAACCACCGGAGGGGACAACGCGACTGACGCAGGTACCGGCGGCTTCTCGGCAGCACCGGCAGGGTCCACGGCAGTGAGCGGCGCCATCGGCGTCGACACCAGTGCCCGCGGCGCTGCGACTCAGGGCGGCACTGCAAAGGGCAGCACAAGCCTGGCCAACACGGGAATGGACGCTTCGCTCGTCCCGCTGGCCCTGCTGCTGCTGGTGGCCGGCCTCCTGGTCCTCCTCCGCAAGCGCAAGGTGTCCTAGGCGCCCAACGCTTCGTTGACCGTGCCTGCACCATGCGCCTGAAGCGGCAGCAACAAGCAGGCTGAGGGAAGGGAGGACCCCGCAAAAGCACACGACTCAAATACTCACATTCACGCAAACATGTCATCAGCACACATGTCCTTGTGGCCGGTGGTCCGGCGGCGGAAGCTAGAGGTTCGCCGGCGGGGCGCCGGCATGTGGCTGAACAGATGTGCGGGGCCCAATCTTCCGTTAACTCCACCGCCCGTATAATTTGAGGTAGGACAGTGCCGCAGCGCACCGGGAGGAACGGTATGGTGGCGGAATCGCCTAGCTCCATCAAGAATGAAGTGGTCGGCGGACGTTATCGGTTGGGTGAGGTCATTGGCCGCGGCGGAATGTCATCGGTCTACTGCGCCCGGGACGAGAACCTGGGCCGCGATGTTGCTCTCAAGCTCTTCGCCCCGCAGGCGCCGGACGCCGACGAGCTGAAACGCCAGGAAGCGGAAATCCAGCTTCTCGCGACGCTCAACCACCCCGGCCTGGTGACACTCTTCGACGCCGGCATCGACGACCGCATACCCGATGAGCCCAGGCCCTTCCTCACGATGGAACTGGTGGAGGGCCAGGATCTGCGGACCAGGATCCGGCACAGCCGTGTCCCCCTCGAGGAACTCTCGGTCATCGGGGCCGGCATCGCGGACGCCCTGGCGTATGTTCACGGCCTGGGAATCATCCACCGCGACATCAAGCCCGCCAACATCCTGCTGGTACAGATCCGCCCCGGCGAGCCCCTGCGACCCAAACTCACGGACTTCGGCATCGCCAGGATCGCGGACGCAACCCGGCTGACCGCTACGGGAACCATGGTGGGCACGGCCGCTTACCTCAGCCCGGAGCAGGCCCTTGGCCAGCCCCTCTCCCCCGCCTCGGACATCTATTCCCTGGGACTGGTGCTGCTTGAGTGCATCAAGGGCACCGTCGAATACCCCGGCGGCGCCGTGGAGTCGGCGGTGGCGCGCCTGCACCGCGCACCGGAGATTCCCAAGGATTTGCCGACAGAATGGGCTGATCTAATCCGCTCCATGACAGCCATCGAGCCGCTGGAACGTCCCGCCGCTGCGGACATTGAGACTGCCCTCCGGCAGGCTCTGGTTTCGCCCGCGTCCACACCCGGGGAACTCGTTCCGGAAACCACCCGGGTCCTGCCGGCCATGCCGTTCCACCCTCCGTCCATCACTGCTGAAGAGTCGCTGGATGAACTCCGGGAAGCAGCGGAACCTGCAAACGAAGCCTCTCCGGTGGCACCCGAATCAGGGGCAAAGGGCAAACAGCCCGGAAAGAAGCCATCCGGCGCGTCGCGCAGCAGGAGGATCTGGCTGGCCGTGGTTCTGGGGATCCTGGTGCTGGCAGCAGCTGCAGCGGCCGTGCTGGTGAGCCTGAACGCCCAGTCCACGCCCGACGACGTGCCTTACCCAACCGTGACCGGTGTCCTGGGCGACCACTTGGAGGAGCTCCAGAAGAGCGTGGAACCATGAGGCTGAACGCCAAGTGGCGCCCCTCGCTGGCCATAACGGTGACGGCGGCTGTGCTGACCTCCGGCCTGTTGGCCGGCTGCGGCACTACCGACACAAGCCTGCAGCCGAGCGCGGCACGACAACTTCAGGCGCGGGTCCTCGAAGTCAGCGAGGCCTCCTCCCGGAACGATCCCGCTGCAGCACTGAAAGCGCTGGAGAACCTCGAGGCTGAACTGAGCGCCGCCCAAAGCAAAGGGCAGGTTTCCAAGGACCGGCAGCAGACCATCACCACCATCGCCGCGGCCGTCCGTGCCGACCTTAACGAGTCGTTGGCGGCCAAGAAAGCGGAAGAGGCGCGCGTCGCTGAGGAGGCGGCCGCCGCCCAGGCCTCCCGGGAAGCAGCACAAAAGGAGGCAGCCACCCAGACGCCGGCCCCCGCACCAGCTCCGGCCACCGGTAAAGAGGACGGTGGCGGCGACGACAAGAAGGGCAACGGGGGCAAGGGCAAGGACTAGGACGGCGCCGCCATCAAAGCGCACGACGACGGCGGGCCGGCTGCTGCGCCACGCGAAAGTCCCAACCACACGACAAGCGAAGCCACAGACAAGAGGCGGTGTCCCGGATATCCGGGACACCGCTTCTTGGCGTTACCTGCTCAGAGCTGGATAGCCCTGCCCCTAGCTCAGGGTGGCCAGGACCTTGTTCAGCGTGGCTGACGGACGCATCACGGAGGAAGCCTTCGCGTCGTCCGGGCGGTAGTAGCCTCCGATGTCCACGGGTGAGCCCTGGACCTCGGCCAGCTCGCCCACAATCGTCTCCTCCTTGGAGGAAAGCTCACCGGCGATGGAGCTGAACGACGCGGCCAGCTCGGCGTCGTCCGTCTGCTTGGCCAGCTCTTCGGCCCAGTAGCGGGCCAGGTAGTAGTGGCTGCCGCGGTTGTCCAGCTCACCGGCACGGCGGCTCGGGGACTTGTTCTCCAGCAGGAAGGTGCCGGTGGCGCGGTCCAGGGTGTCAGCCAGGACCTGGGCGCGGGCGTTGCCCGTGGTGGTGGCCAGGTGCTCGAAGCTGACCGCCAGGGCCAGGAACTCGCCTAGGCTGTCCCAGCGCAGGTGGTTTTCCTTGAGCAGCTGCTGGACGTGCTTCGGGGCGGATCCGCCGGCGCCGGTCTCGAAGAGCCCGCCGCCGTTCATCAGCGGAACCACGGACAGCATCTTGGCGCTGGTGCCCAGCTCGAGGATGGGGAACAGGTCCGTGAGGTAGTCGCGCAGGACGTTGCCGGACACCGAAATGGTGTCCTCGCCCTTGCGAATGCGCTCCAGCGTGAATTCGATGGCCTTGACCGGGGACATGATGCGGATGTCCAGGCCCTCGGTATCGTGGTCCTTGAGGTACTCGTTGACCTTGGTGATGAGGTTGGCGTCGTGGGCGCGTTCCTCGTCCAGCCAGAACACGGCCGGGGTCTGGGAGGCGCGGGCGCGGGTGACGGCCAGCTTGACCCAGTCGCGGATGGGCAGGTCCTTGGTCTGGCATGCACGCCAGATGTCACCAACGGAGACCTCGTGTTCGATCAGGACGTTCCCGGAGCCGTCCACGATCTGCACCGTGCCGGCTTCCTGGATTTCGAACGTCTTGTCGTGGCTGCCGTATTCCTCGGCGGCCTGTGCCATGAGGCCCACGTTCGGGACGGTGCCCATGGTGGTGGGGTCGTAGGCGCCGTTGGCGCGGCAGTCGTCGATGACCACCTGGTAAATGCCGGCGTAGGAGCTGTCCGGCAGCACGGCCAGGGTGTCAGCTTCCTTGCCGTCCGGGCCCCACATGTGGCCGGAGCTGCGGATCATGGCGGGCATGGACGCGTCCACAATGACGTCGGAGGGGACGTTCAGCGTGGTGATGCCCTTGTCGGAATCCACCATGGCCAGGGCGGGGCCTTCTTCGAGGCCCTTCTTGATCAGGGACTGCACGCCTTCGCGGACGTCCTCCGGCAGGTCCTCAAGGCTGCTGAGGATGGCGGCCAGGCCGTTGTTGGGGCTGATGCCGGCGGCGGAGAGCTGCTTGCCGTAGGTCTCAAACAGTTCAGAGAAGTAGGCCTTGACCACGTGGCCGAAGATGATGGGGTCCGAAACCTTCATCATGGTGGCCTTGAGGTGGGCGGAGAACAGCACGCCCTCTTCCTTGGCGCGGGCCACCTGTGCCTGCAGGAATTCGTCCAAGGCTGCGGCGCGCATCACAGTGCCGTCGATGACCTCGCCGGCCAAAACCGGGAAGGCCTTCTTCAGGACCTTCACGGAACCGTCTTCGCGGACCAGCTGGATGGCGATGGTGCCCTCGGACTCGATGACCACGGACTTCTCGTTCGAGCGGAAGTCATCCTTGCCCATGGTGGCCACGTTGGTTTTGGACTCCGGGGTCCAGGCGCCCATGGAGTGCGGGTTCTGGCGGGCGTAGTTCTTCACGGACAGAGGTGCGCGGCGGTCCGAGTTGCCCTCACGCAGTACAGGGTTCACGGCGGAGCCCTTGATCTTGTCATAGCGCGAGCGGATGGCCGTTTCCTCGTCCGAGGAGGGGTTGTCCGGGTAGTCGGGCAATGCGTAGCCCTGGCCCTGCAGCTCTGCAATGGCCGCCTTCAGCTGCGGGATGGAGGCGCTGATGTTGGGCAGCTTGATGATGTTGGCTTCCGGCGTCTTCGCCAGCTCACCGAGTTCAGCAAGGGCGTCACCGGTCTGCTGCTCGGGGGTCAGGTAGTCACCGAAGACGGCGATGATGCGGCCGGCGAGCGAAATGTCGCGGGTCTCCACCTCCACACCTGCTGTCGAGGCGAAGGCCTCGATGATGGGCAGGAACGAATAGGTAGCCAGCATCGGCGCTTCGTCGGTGTGGGTGTAGATAATCTTGGACATGCGCGGGCGTCTCCCTGTGGGTCGGCTTGGTTATCATCTACAACTTACCCGAGTGCACGGCTTTGAACCCTACCGGCGCCCTACGGTTACCCCGGCGGTGAGGAGGATTACAGCGATGGAGAACGGCCGACGGCGTCGCCCGCCCAGGTGCGTCAGCCCGCCGTCGTGTTTCCTGCCCGGTTGGGGGTGAAGCGCCCGCGGGACCCCTACATGATACGTCACTCCTATTTACAAAACTGTCATATCTCGATAAGTTCGGAACGTCACTTCCGGCCCTCCCCATGGCCCCTCCCCGTTATGACAGGACACCAATGACACGCACCAGGTCTCTGGCTACCGGCCTTCTCAGCTTCTCAGCCGCAGCCGTTCTGGCACTCTCTGCGGCCGGCGGAGCCTCCGCTGCACCGGCCGCTTCCGAGGACAAGAAGAATCCCTCCGTGACCCGTGCGGCTGTCGAAAATGCCGGCGCAGCGGACTACTGGACGGCAGAACGCATGCTGACAGCCACCCCCGGGGACGTCCTGGCAAGCAAGGCCCTGGAGCGGGGCAACCGTTCAAGCCCGCTGCTGGTGGAAAAGGGCAAGAGCGCCGAAGTGAAGGCCACCCGGGCCAAGCAGCAGCAGCCCCTCGCGCAAAGTGAAACCCCGGTGAAGCACATCGGCAAGGTCTTCTTCACCCTCGGCGGCGCCAACTACGTGTGCTCGGGCAACTCCGTATCGGCGAAGAACAAGAGCACGGTGTCCACTGCAGGCCACTGCATTAATGAAGGACCGGGAGCGTTCGCCACAAACTTCGTGTTTGTTCCTGCGTACCAGAACGGAGCCGCCCCGTACGGCAAGTGGGCGGCCACCTCCCTGGTTGCGCCCACCCAGTGGAGCGGCAGCGGGGACATGACCTACGACACAGGGTTTGCAGTGGTAAGCCGGAACGGCAGCGGACAGTATTTGACTGACGTCGTTGGCGCCTCCGGAGTCGCCTTCAACCAGGCACGGGGCCTGACCTACAAGTCCTTCGGTTACCCGGCCGCCTCGCCCTTCAACGGCGAGACCCTCAAGAGCTGCACCGGGCGCGCTTCCAACGATCCCTTCAACCCCCAGTTCAACACCCAGGGCATTCCGTGCGACATGACCGGCGGCTCCTCTGGCGGCCCGTGGTTCATCGGCACCAGCTCCACCGGCACCCAGAACTCCATCAACAGCTACGGCTACGACCGTTCGGCAGTGATGTACGGCCCCTACTGGGGTTCGGTCATCGAGCAGGCTTACAACAGTGCAGCAGCATCTTAAGGATCCTCCCAGCGAGGATGGCGTCAGCCGCAGCGACCTGAACCAGACCCGCGAGGAGATCCTCGAGTACTGGACAGAGAAGCGGATGGCGGAAGCCAAGCCCCGGGAGGTCCGGCTTCCGAAGCCCGGTCCGCCTCCAGCCAGCGACGACTAAGCCAACAAACAACGACGGCGCCTGTCTCCCTCAAAGGGACAGGCGCCGTCGTTCGTTAAGCCTTCATTGATTGGGCCATGCCAGCTGGGTTCCCCGGCCGTGGAGCCGCTCGGGCGAGGCCCCGGCCCCGAGCTTGCGAGGACAGGGAGCCGGGGTGGACGCAGCGATATTAGTGGAAGAAGTGACGGGCACCGGTGAAGTACATGGTCACGCCAGCCGCGTTGGCTGCCGCGATCACTTCCTCGTCCCGGACGGAGCCGCCGGGCTGGACCACGGCACGGACGCCGGCGTCGATCAGGATCTGCAGGCCGTCAGCGAACGGGAAGAACGCGTCGGATGCCGCCACGGCACCGCGGGCGCGCTGGGGTGCACCGGAACCGCTGGCGTTTGAGGCACCGCCGGCGCCTTCGACGTCGGACTGAACCTCCACGCCGAGGGTGTTGGCCCGCTCAACGGCCAGGCGGCACGAGTCCAGGCGGTTGACCTGTCCCATGCCGATGCCCACGGCAGCGCCGTCCTGGGCCAGCAGGATGGCGTTGGACTTGGCGGCCCGGCAGGCAGTCCAGGCGAAGGCGAGGTCCGCGAGGGTCTTGTCGTCGGCGGCCGCACCGGCGGCGAGGGTCCAGTTGGCGGGGTTGTCGCCGTCGGCATCAACTTTGTCGCTGACCTGGACCAGGACGCCGCCGGAAACCTGGCGGATCTCCGAGGGGTACCGGCCGTAGCCTTCCGGCAGCGCGAGCAGTCGGATGTTCTTCTTCTTGGACAGGATTTCCACTGCTTCCGGCTCGAAGCCCGGCGCGATGACAACCTCCGTGAAGATGTCCTTCACGGTGTTGGCCATGCCCGCGGTCACGGTGCGGTTGGCGGCGATGACCCCACCGAACGCGGAAACGGGATCGCAGGCGTGCGCTTTGGCGTGGGCATCAGCGATGGGGTCCGCTGCGTCTTCCGCTCCGACGGCTACACCGCACGGGTTGGCGTGCTTGATGATGGCGACCGCGGGCTCGCTGAAGTCGTAAGCCGCGCGGAGGGCTGCATCGGCGTCAACGAAGTTGTTGTAACTCATGGCCTTGCCATGCAGCTGGTCAGCCTGCGCGATGCCTGCCGGAGCTGCCTTGTCAACGTAGAGTGCCGCCTGCTGGTGCGGGTTCTCGCCGTAGCGCAGCACCTCGGAGCGTTCCAGCGAAAGGCCGGCATAAGCGGGCCAGTCGATGACGCCGTCGCCGTCTTCGTCCAGGAACTGGCTCGCGGTCCAGGTGGCCACGGCGTTGTCGTACGAGGCAGTGTGGGCGAACGCCTTGGCGGCCAGCCGGCGTCGGGTCTTGAGGTCAAAGCCGCCCTCGGCGGCAGCGGCGACTACCTGGCCGTAGAAGGTGGGGTCCACCACAATGGCGACGGCGGCATGGTTCTTCGCTGCGGAGCGCACCATGGCGGGTCCTCCGATGTCGATCTGCTCCACAACATCGTCCTGGGCAGCGCCGGACTTCACCGTCTCGACGAACGGGTAGAGGTTCACCACCACCAGGTCGAACGGCTCGATTTCCATGCTGGTGAGCGTTTCCATGTGCGCCGGGACGCGGCGGTCCGCGAGGATGCCGCCGTGCACGCGCGGGTGCAGCGTCTTCACGCGGCCGTCGAGCATTTCAGGCGAACCCGTGACTTCCTCGACCTCCTGGACGGGAATGCCGGCGGCAGCGATCTTCTTGGCCGTGGACCCGGTGGAAACAAGCTTCACTCCCGCTGCATGCAGGCCCTGGGCGAGCTCCTCCAGACCGGTTTTGTCGTAAACCGAGATGAGGGCCCGGCGGATCGGAACTCGGTCGATGGATACGCGCTCATGCTGCGTGAAGCTCACAAATGTCTCCGTCTTATCTCGCGGAACAACGCCGCGGTTGGTGGGGATACGGCCAGTTTATCGCGAAGTGCAGATTGCCCCCTGTGCGGCCTGAAGTGTGAACGTCAGCGGGCCGGGCTAAAGTTCTTGCAGGAGGCTGCGATGAATACTTACACCACTGTGCCAAGCGGCGAGCAGGTGGTCCAGGAACTGCCATGGCGATGGAAAGTCCAGGGCAGGATTTTCGTGATCGGCGGCCTTGGTTTTATGTTCGACGCCTGGGATGTGACCCTCAACGGCATCCTCATCCCGCTGCTCTCCACGCACTGGGCCCTGACCCCGGGTGAGGTCGCCTGGGTGGGAACCGCCAACCTGATCGGCATGGCCCTGGGCGCCTTTGTGTGGGGCACCATCGCGGACACTATCGGGCGCAAGAAGGCCTTCACGGCCACCCTGCTGATCTTCTCCCTCTTCACCGTGCTGGGGGCTTTCTCGCCCGACTTCATTTTGTTCTGCATGTTCCGGTTTATGGCGGGCTTCGGCCTGGGCGGCTGTATTCCCGTGGACTATGCCCTGGTGGGTGAGTTCACTCCCCGCAAACAGCGCGGCAAGGTCCTCACCGCCATGGACGGCTGGTGGCCGGTGGGTGCCGCCCTGGCCGGCTTCGTCTCCGCCGGGCTGGTGGGCCTGTTCGGTGACTGGCGGCTGACCATGCTGGTGATGGTGCTGCCTGCTCTGCTGGTGTTCTGGGTCCGGCGGAGCGTGCCCGAGTCCCCGCTGTTCCTGATCCGCAAGGGCCGGCGCGAGGAAGCAGCCAAGGTCATCGACGGACTGGTGGCAGCCACGGGGGCCGAACCGCGTGCCTACAGTCTGCCCGACGGCAAGGAAGTGCCCCGGCTTTCCGCCGGCAGCGCCTGGCACCAGCTGCGCCTCGTGTGGCAGTTCAACTGGAAGATCACAGCTGCGGCATGGTCCCTCTTCTTCACCATCCTGCTGGTCTACTACCTGTCGCTGACGTGGATGCCGCGGATCCTGATCGGCGCCGGCTTTGCTGAGTACAAGGCGTTTGTCACCACGGCATCCATGGCCGCCGTGGGGCTTTTGGGCGTTATTGTGGCGGCCCTGCTGGTGGAGCGGGTGGGCCGCAAATGGATTCTCGCCATCACGGGACCGCTGTCGGCGCTGACCCTGGTGATTGTGGCGATTGTGGTGGACATCCCCACTGCGGCGGTGTTCTGGCTGCTGGTGTTCGGCTTCGTGGTGCAGGTGGCCATCCCGGTCCTGTACGCCTACGTTTCCGAGCTCTACCCCACCGAGCTGCGCGGCACTGGTTTCGGCTGGGCGTCCACGTTCTCCCGCCTGGGCGCGGGCTTCGGTCCGCTGATCTTCGCCAATTACTTCTGGCCTGAGCTGGGTTTGGCCACGTCCTTCGCCCTCGCCGGAGGCCTGGTGCTCCTTGCTGTTTTGTGGATGGCGTTCTTCTCTCCCGAAACCAGGCAGTGCCGCCTCGACTGACCCCTCCCCCTACCCAACTAGGTAGCGCTAAGTGTCGTTTTGGGGCCTGATAACGACACTTAGCGCTACCTAGTTTCGATCAGTCGTGCTGTGACCACCCTCGGGACAGCAGCGTCCGCCTCACCTTCGCGACGGCGAGTCTGGCCTCGTTTTGCATATGCCTCTTGGAGATTCGGACCAGGATCCAGCCCGCCCGGACGAAGTCCTCTTCTCGGGCAATGTCCCTGACAATTTGCGCGGTCTCCGAGTGGCCCTCTCCGTCGTATTCCACGGCGACCTTTCGTTCCGGATAACTGAGGTCGGGTTGGCGTACGACGCCGGCATGCAACTCCGTAGGCACGTTCAGGAGAGGTTCGGGCAGGCCGGCGTCCTCCAGCGCCAGCCGCAGCCTGGTTTCTGGGGCAGAGTCGGACCCCACGCGGGCCAGGTCAAGGGCGAGACGCGCCTTCCGGATTCCTGGCGTCCCCTTGTGCCGGTCGAGCATGTCCTCCAGGTCCTCCCGTGTTGCATAGGGCTCAGTCCGGCTTTCGAGTGCGGGCCGTGGGACCCGAAGCAAGTGGTCGGCCACCACGGTCAGCTCTTCGACGCTCATTTTGCGGGAGCAATCAAGCCAGGTCCTAGTCCGCGAAGTGATGAGCAACCCGTGATGGCTGACTACCTCGTCAGCGAAGAACTGCCCGCGGTGCCCCTTCACACCGGGTCGCCGCATGATGGAGACCGTGTCAGGACGCGAGATGTGCAGTAGTGGCTCACTGCTGCCGGGCAAAAAGCCGGGAAACTCCCATAGGAGGAAAGCGGACGCATGCGAAGCTGCAGCAAACTCAGTGACCAACGTGAAGGGCCGGATCCGGGGAGCCAAGGTGACATCATCGCCAACGTGGGGCACCCGGACTCCCCTGCTTGGCCATTGCAAGCCTTGGTGACGGAGTCGACGTCGGCTGATCCCGGCGTCGACGGCTTCCTGGAGGGTAAACGGCAGGGAAGCCAGGTGTTCGGGTAATCGGGTTGGAACCTTCATTCGCCCATCGTGGCAGGCCTGAAGCGTGGCTGCCGAAGTTATCCACAGCCCGAGGTGGCCTCACAAAACTAGGTAGCGCTATGTGTCGTTTTGAAGGGTCAAAACGACACATAGCGCTACCTAGTTGGGGAGGAGAGGTCGGGTTTGGGTGGCGGCGGGGTCAGGAGGCGTGGGCGTCGCTCGCGGCGAGGTTTGCCAGAGTAGACACCAGCAGCCGGCGCTCCACTACCTTGATGCGCTCGTGCAGGGTTTCCTCGGTATCGGACTCCTCGACGGCAACGGCTTCCTGGGCGATGATGGGCCCGGTGTCCACGCCGGCGTCGGCCCAGTGGACGGTGCAGCCGGTCACCTTCACGCCGTACGCCATCGCATCCCGCACGCCGTGGGCGCCCGGGAACGCCGGAAGCAGGGCGGGGTGGGTGTTCAGGTACTTGCCGTTGAAAGCATCGATGAACTCCGGGCTCACAATCCGCATGAAGCCTGAAGACACCACCACGTCCGGCTCAAAAGCAGCTACGGCCTTGGTCAGGGCGGCGTTCCAGTCCGCCCGGTCCTGATAATCCTTGAAGTCCACCACAAACGTGGGGATGCCGGCAGCGGCGGACCGTTCCACCCCAAAAGTCCCCGGCCGGTCGGCCCCCACCGCAGCGATGTCGACGTCGAGTTCCCCTGCCTTAACCGCGTCAATGACTGCCTGGAGGTTGGACCCGGTTCCGGAAACGAGGACTACGATGCGCATGGCTCTAGCTTATGGGCAGCCTCGCGTACGCTGGAAAACATGAACTCCACACCGCAACCGGCTGGGCAGCAGCGCACAAAACCGCCGCTCAGCGAGGCAGCCAAGGCCTCGCTCGCCAAGACCCACACCCTGTTTCGGATTTTCGTGGTTTCGGTACTCGGCGCCTTTTTTGTGTACCAGCTGGACATCAACTACCTCTGGCTCACGGCTATCCTGACCGTGGCCAGCCTCACCCTCGGCGTGCTGCTGCTGGTCCGGGCCGCGCGGCTGAAGGAGTCCCGGCTTGTCCTCATCGGCACCATCTCCGGCCTGGTGGTGTCGGCGATCATGGTGCTGCTGATTCTGGTCACTGCCCTGTTCTTCGAGCACGTGCGCGAGTACCAGGCGTGCGCCGGACGGGCCTTGACGCAGCAGGCACAGTCGGCGTGCCGGGTGCAGCTGCAGGAGTCGCTGCCCTCGCAGCTGCCCTAAGGGGCCGAATGCACGGGGCAGCCTCTAGCGGACCAGCTCCGCTGCTTCTTCCTTCGCCGCCTGCTCACGTTCCAGCCAAGGCCCTGCCGCGTAACCAATGACGACGCCGGCGGCAACTTCGGCGGCCACCCAGACTCCCGTCCACAAGGGGTCAGGGCCGATCGAGGTGAGGCGTCCGATCCCGGCCGAGCCGCGCGCCAGCCACGCCAGCCCGGCGGTCAGCAGCCCGGCAGCCAGTCCGCACAGCACGCCGAGCACCAGGGTGGAAACCGTGGCCGTGAACCAGCGGGCACGGACCTTGATGGAGAGCCACTCGTCGAAGTGGTTTTCGCCTTCGCGCAGGAACCACCAGCCTGCCAGGACACCGGCGAGGACCGGGACGATCAAGGCAGCGAAGGCGTACTCCAGGGGGCCAGCCGGGATGGCGGCCAGCACCGGGACGGACGGGAGCGGACCCACGGCAGTGCCCAAGGGGCCCACCTGGGAACCGACGCCCATGGAAAAACCTGAACCCGATGCCCATGCCAGGGCAAACACCACGAGGTTGGGCAGGAACCCCAGCTGTGCAATGGTGAGTGCGGCACCTCCCACAGCGCCGGCGTCGAGCGCTTCATAGACCGCCACCACCAGGTTCCAGTGGATAAAGAGGTCAACAGCCAGCAGCAAAGCGGCCAGCGCCAGGGCGGACAGCACCGCCACAAATCCGGCTTTCGCGGCGGAACCGAGGTAGGACCCCGCCCAGCGGGAATGCTGGCTGGTGCGGGAAATCCAGTCCACGGCGTCGACGCCGATGAGCCGGCTCCACGAGCCTGCCTCACGCCGTGCGCCGATCACCATGCCCAGGGCGTAGGGAATGAGCGGGATGAACATGGCGTGCCAGGCATTGATGCCGACGTCGGGCGTGCGGCAAACGAAACCCGTCGCCGCTCCGAAGGCCCCGTAAACCACCCAGGAACCGAGGAGTGCCTGCCACAGCTGGTCTGTATAGGAAGCCCGTGCCAGCCGGCGGCCCGCCCGCCAGGCGAGCAGGAAGGGGATCAGTGTGAGGCCAAGCGGTATCAGCGTGAGCAGCCCGGAGCCTGCGCCGGCAGCGGCTGTGGAGCCGGCGGCCTTGAGTTCCAGCGGCACCCCATGGACCAGCAGCCATGACTGGCCGGCCAGCCGGGCCAAATAGTCCAGCGCGCCGTCATGGAATCCGGCGGTGGCCCAGACGGCCAGGACCGGCGCGATCACCACCAGTGCGGAGATGACGGCTGCCTGGGCCGTTTCGAGGGCACCCTGCATCCATAGGGGCATGGGAAGGCCACGGTCTCCGGTCTGATCAGCGCGCAGTTTCATCGTTTTCCATGGTGTCACGGCGGCACTGTCCGGTCCGTGACCGACAGGCGCAACAGCATCGGCGCAACCCGGAGGGGCACCGGCTCAATACCGGCCTGCGCCGGCGCTTTTCACCAGGGGCAGCCGTAAAATTGAACTGTCCACAATAGTGGCAGGAGGCAAAAAAATGACTACCGCATCCCCGCATGCACACGGCGTTCACTTTGGTCGGGCAGACGTCCAAAACGTTGGCATGGGCGTGGGAATTGTCTTGATGCTGGTGGGTGTCCTGGGCTTTATCCCGGGCGTCACCACGCAATACAGCGAACTGATGTTCCTTGGACCGGCTTCGCATGCCATGTTCCTCGGTTTGTTCCAGGTATCCATGCTGCTCAACATTGTGCAGCTGGCCATCGGCGCAACCGGCCTGGCCATGTCCCGTTCCGAATACGGCGCCCGCAACTTCCTACTGGGAGCAGGCGCACTGTATATCGTCCTGGCCATCTTCGGGCTGATTGTCGGTGTTGGTTCGGCAGCCAATTTCCTGTCGCTGAACATGGCGGACAACTGGACCCACCTGGCATTGGGCGTCGTGATGATTGTTGCCGGCTGGCTGTTCTCCAGGAACCTGGCGGCCAGCAGGACCTAGCCCGGAATTCGTAACCCGGGAAAAACAGGAGCCGCGAATGGGAGAAGGACATTAAGTTCTGAAGATGTTCGTTGTACTGGCTGGTGCAGTTGCCGTTTCCGGCGTTGCTGCACCGGCATTCCGCGGCTGGACCGCCACCAGCGGGAAACAGCCGCGGCAATAGAACAAAGTTCCGCATGCACAACGACGCCGGGAGCCCCCAAGTGGACTCCCGGCGTCGTTCGCTGGATGGTTGCCCTCGCACCGGTCCGTTCAGCGGCGCGTCAGCAGTAAATCAGCGGCGGAAAGTCAGCGGCGGCGGTTGCCGTCCACGCCGTCAGCGTCGATGTGCTCCTTGCGGACTTCCTCGTTGACGGTGACGTCATCCTGGACCACATCCTTGTCGAGGCGGACCCGCTCCACCGGGACGGTTTCCTTCTCCACCACGGGGCGTTCCTCGTGCAGGATCACTTCGTGCTCTTCTTCACTGATGTCCGGGCCGTTAAGCGCCGCACCGCGGTTGGCATCAGTGATGGGCTCGCGCTCCAGGCGTACTTCTTCGCGCTGTACCGGGACTGTCTTCGTGACGTTCTCAGTGGTGACGTACTTCCGGAGGCGGGCCCGGCCGGCAGCCTCGCGCTCGGTGCCAACATGAAGCTGCTCCTCCGAGCGGGTCATGGCGTCATCGGTGGTGGGGCCGGAGGTGTCGTGGCCAACAGCGCCGCGGCCGGAGGTGCCGCTGGCAGCGTATCCGTCCGTACCCGCGTTCGGGGTGCCTGCGTTGAGGTCGGCGTCGCCCTGCAGGTCCACGTCGCCGCGGGTTCCGGAATCGCGGGCATCGGAGTAGGTCCGGGCGCCGCGTTCGTAGTAGGTGTACAGCCGGTCCTCTTCCTCAGGGGTGAGGTGTCCGTCCACGTCCACCCGGGGCGCGTCCTTGACGTGATCCTTGCTGTACGGAACCACCAGGTCGTCGCCCTGCGTGTGTGACCCCTCGACGGGCACAAAGGACTGGGAGGTGCCGAAGAGACCGGTCTTGACGGTGACCCATGTGGGCTCCCCGGTGTCATCGTCTGCGTAGAGCTGCCCGATTGAGCCGATCTTCTCGCCGTCGGAACCGAGTACGTTGCCGTTCTTGTTGAGCAGGCTTTCAAGGTTTTCCCTGTTGAGCATGACGTCTCCTTGGATTTGTCGTTGCGCTGGGTCAAGCCAGCATGGATGTTCCGGCACCGGGGTCTCCCCCAGTGCACGGCCTCCGCCCCCTTTGCTAGAGGCATCGCGCTGACTGCCCGTCTACAGTAAGCATGCTTAGCATCAAAAGGAAAGTCTACTTAGTACTTTTTTATCGGGGCGTCTTCGGATCCCGCCCTGACGAGGCTTTTTGTCCTGAAGAATTTTCCGGACTCCTTGGCGGGAGACAAGGTGGCGCTGAGGCCAACGGGCCCTGATGTTTCCCTAACCTTTCCCCCGGCGTCACATCAGGTCCCCCGCCCCGCAACGCCGCACGCCCACCGTTGAGGGGTGAGGATCGCAATTGTTGCTGAATCATTCCTGCCCCTGATGAACGGTGTGACGCACTCCATCCTGCGGGTGCTGGAACACCTTGAGGAACGGGGTGACGACGTCCTGGTCATCGCCCCCTCCACCCAGGACACGGAAGCGCCGCACCATGTCAAGGGCGCGGAGATCCACCGGCTTCCAGCGGTGCCGCTGGCCGGCTATACGAACGTTCGGGTCGCCATGGGCGGTGTGTACCGGGTCAAGAGAATCCTTGCCGACTACGCACCGGACGTGGTCCATCTGGCCTCTCCGTTCGTCCTCGGCTGGCGGGCAGCCCAGGCCGCGCATCAACTGGGGATCCCAACCCTAGCCATCTACCAGACAGAGGTTCCCAGCTACGCGGCGCGATACGGCGTCCCGTTCCTGGAGAACTGGGCCTGGAACCGGGTGGAGAACATCCATCTGCTCGCCAGCCGCACCCTGGTGCCGTCCACGTTCGCGCTGAACCAGTTGCGCGGCCGCGGCATCCCCCGGTTGCAGATGTGGCGGCGCGGCGTGGACACGGCCCGTTTTTCGCCGGAAAAGCGCGACGACGGGTGGCGGGCCGGGGCGGCTCCCGGCGGTGAGCGGATAATCGGCTACGTGGGCCGGCTGGCCGTGGAGAAGCAGGTGGAGGACCTCGCCGCCCTGGCCGGCATTCCTCACACCAGGTTGGTGATTGTGGGCGACGGTCCGCAGCGGGCGGCCGTGGAAGAGGCCCTTCCGGATGCCGTCTTCACCGGATTCCTGGGCGGCGAAGACCTGGCCCGCGCCGTGGCGTCTTTTGACCTGTTTGTCCATCCCGGCGAGTTCGAAACGTTCTGCCAGACCATCCAGGAAGCCATGGCGTCGGGTGTGCCGGTGGTGGCCACGGGCCGCGGCGGGCCGCTGGACCTGGTGGAGAACTCGCGGACCGGCTGGCTCTATGAGCCCGGGGACCTGTCCGGAATGCGCAGCCGCGTGCTGGACCTCATGGGCGACGACGCCAAGCGGCGCGCCTTCGCCGCAGCGGCGAATGCGTCGGTGCAGGACAGGACCTGGCCCGCCCTCTGCGGACAGCTGGTCCGGCACTACGAAGAAGTCATCAGCGGCACATTGGCCCCGTTCCCTGCGCCCACCGGCCCGCGCCCAACCAACGCCAAAGGGGCAACGCTGTGAAGATCTCGGTTATCGGCTGTGGTTACCTCGGCGCGGTGCATGCCGCCACGCTTGCGTCGATGGGCCACACCGTTGTGGGCGTTGACGTCGATCCCGGCAAGGTTGGCCAGCTGTCCCGCGGCCAGGCACCCTTTCACGAGCCCGGCCTGGACGAGCTGCTGCAGGACGGCCTTACTACCGGGCGGCTGACTTTCTCCACGACGGCGGCGGACGCCAAGGGCGCGCAGGTGCACTTCCTGTGCGTGGGCACTCCCCAACATAAAACGTCCGACGCCGCCGACCTCACCTACCTTGTCTCCGCAGCGGAGGCGCTGCTGCCGCACGTGGCCGCGGGCGCCGTCGTCGTGGGAAAGTCCACTGTTCCCGTTGGCACCGTGGACATGCTCCGCGAGGTGATGCGTGAGCGGCGCGATGTGCTGCTGGCCTGGAATCCGGAGTTCCTCCGGCAGGGCACGGCGGTGAAGGACTCGCTGGTGCCGGACCGGCTGGTCTACGGGGTGGACGGCGGGCGGGCCGCCGCGTTCAGCCTCCGGACGGGCGCACCCACGGGGGCCACCGCCGCCCTGGATGCTGTCTATGAGCCGCTGCTCGACGCCGGGATCCCCCGCCTGGTGTGCAACTTCGCCACCGCGGAACTCATCAAGTCGGCGGCCAACGCTTACCTCGCCACCAAAGTCAGCTTCATCAATGCCGTGGCCGAGCTCTGTGACGCCGCCGGTGCCGACGTGGCGGAGCTGAGCGAGGCGATGGGGATGGACCCAAGGATCGGCGGCCGGTACCTGCACGCAGGGCTGGGCTTCGGCGGCGGATGCCTGCCCAAGGACATCCGCAGCCTCCGTTCCCAGGCAGCCGGCCTCGGCGTCACGGCTGTGGAGGACTGGATGCAGCTGGTGGACGGCGTCAACCTCGGCCAGCGCGCCCGGACCGTGAGCCTCGCCGCCGGACTCTGCGGCGGAAGCCTCGCCGGACGTTCCGTCACGGTGCTGGGCGCGTCCTTCAAACCGGACACCGATGACATCCGCGACTCCCCCGCACTGGACGTCGCGGACCGCCTCGCAGCTGCCGGGGCGCACGTGACGGTGACCGACCCCAAGGCAGTGAATCACGCCTGGCGGCGCTACCCGCGGCTCCGGTTCGAGGCCTCGACGCTGCGGGCGCTGCAGGGAGCAGAGCTGGTGCTCCTCCTCACCGAGTGGGATGAGTACCGGCAGCTCTCGCCCGGAGTTGCAGGCGCACTGGTACGACGCCGGGCGGTGCTTGATGCCCGCAACGTGCTGGACACCGCGGCCTGGCAGGCGGAGGGCTGGGTGGTGCGCGGCCTCGGAACCTCCACCGGCAAGGCGGCCCCGATGCCTGCCGCCCCCGGGCAGGCTGCCAGCGCCCCGTTCCCCCGAAGGGGTTAGTCCAGGAGGCCGAGCTGGGCAAAGGCAAGCGCCACACCATTGCCGGCCGGGCCTAGGGTAACCCTGTCGGCGACGGCCAGCACCCTGGGGTGGCCGTCCTCCACCGCGATGCCAATGCCTGCGTACTCAAGCATCTCGATGTCATTGGCGCTGTCCCCGATGGCCACGATGTCCTCGCGCTTCAGGCCCAAATGCTTCTCCACTACCTGGATGCCTACCGCTTTGTGGGTTCCGGCCATAAAGATCTCCCCCGCCCTGTCACCCAGTGCGGACAGCGAACTGGGGATGAGTCCTACGCCCTGGCCGAGCCCCTCAATCAGGCCGGTCAGCGGAACCGGGGAGTCAAAACAGGAGATCTTGGCGTATGACACGGACCGGAGGTCATCGCTGTACTGCATCGGGCCCAGGATGTCCTCCACCGGATCAACGTCAGTGCTCAGGACGCCGTCGTGCCGGGACCTGCCGGCAAAAACAGGCGTCAGCACCCGCCTAAGGCGCTGGTCCACGCCGGTCCTTCCATACAGCGCTTCGGGCGCTTCAAGGATGTAGGCGACATCGTTAGCGTCAAGCGTGTCCACGATCCGTGCTGCCAGGTCCTGGTTGAACCGCGTGTCCTTCAGTACGGCCCCGTTCAACTCCACCCGGGCACCAGCACCGGTGATCACGCCGTCGAACCCAGCGTCCACGATGTGTCCCGGGACCATGGACAGCGGCCGGCCGGTGCACACGAACACCAGGTGTCCGCGCCGCCGCACCTCCTGGACGGCGTCCACGTGGGCAGCCGGGACCACCCCATGATCCGCATAGGTGCCGTCGATGTCTAGGAAGATGGCGCGTGGCCGGACGTTTTGCTGGCTGGACATGCCGGAGCTCCTTCGGTTTGGCCGGGGACAGCCAACTCTATCGAAGGGGCCGCCAGCTGCCCGGGAATCACGGTATTCCCGCTGCTGCCGCCCCCGGTTCCACCGTCAGGGCAGCCTGCTCCGGCCAAACTGACAGTCATCCCGTGATATTTAAGGTCTTGAAGTGTAGTAAGCACACTGATTGAATTAGGGAACCGGATATGGGGGCACGGCACAACTTACTGATTAAGGAGTGACAACATGGGTATTCTCGGATTTCTCATTTTGGGCCTGATCGCGGGTGCTATTGCCAAGGCCATCCTGCCGGGACGTCAAGGCGGAGGCTGGGTAGTCACCATGGTCCTCGGCGTCGTCGGCGCCATCCTGGGCGGCTGGATCGGCTCGCTGATCTTCGGCGGCGGACTGGCTGAATTCTTCGATATCCGCACATGGCTGCTGGCCATCCTCGGGTCGATTGTCGTACTGCTGATCTACGGTGCAGTCACCAACCGGAGCAGCCGCCGCGTATAGCTGCAGCTCACACTAACCAAGCGCAAAGCGCCGTCCTCCCCCGCGGAGGGCGGCGCTTTTGCATGCCATGGCCCGCGCATTTTGCCTACTTAGCCCATACGCCGGAAAAAAACGGTTTCCGCTGACCCGTGGATTTTGGAGGCGGGCACTTTATGATGTGCGAGGGGGGTGGTGTAATGGCTGATTCTCAAAGCCAAAGCGACGGACTGGCAATGCCGTCATTCGGCATTGTCCTGGACGCCAGCCCCGACGCACTCCTGGCACTGGCTCCCGACGGCAGCATCACCGTGGCGAACGCCGCTGCTGAGAGGCTTTTCGGGTTCAAGCCGAAAGAATTGGCGGGCCGGAATTACCGCTCCCTGTTGACGCCTGGCTTCCATAACGAGGTGGACCGGCTGTTCCAGCAACTGCTGGCGGAGCCGGGGGGATACCCGCCGCCGCAGGAGGTCTTTTGCGTGAACAGCAACGGGACCGAGTTTCCGGCGGAAGTGGCAGTGGCGCTGCTCCCAGGTTCCGTCCTGGCGGCTCAGCCGGCTGCCGGGACCGGGCACCAGCTGCTGCTCTCGGTCCGCGGCACAGCGCACCGGGCCGCGGCCCAGGAGGATCTGCGGGAGGCGATGTCCCTGCTGACCGCCACCCTGGAATCCACTGCGGACGGCATCCTGGTGATCAGCAACCAGGGCCATGTTGCCGGTTTCAACGACCAGTTCCTGAGAATGTGGGGCATCCCGCCGGAGCTCCTCGAGGGCGACAGCGAGGAACCGATCGTGCGCCTGGTAGTTTCCCAGCTGGCGGATCCGGTGGCCTTCATGGGCCGCATCAATGAACTGCGGGACAACCCGGAAGCGGAAAGCCACGACGTCCTGGATTTCAAGGACGGCCGCACGTTCGAGCGGTATTCCCGCCCGCAGCGGGTGGGTGAGCAGATCGTGGGCAGGGTATGGAGCTTTCGGGACGTCACTCCCCGGCGAAAGGCGCAGGAACAGGCGCAACAGGCCTTGCTGGACCTTGCTGCGCAGGCGGAAAAACTGCGGACCATGGCCTTCCAGGATCCGCTGACAGGGCTGGCCAACAGGGCTGTGTTCAACGACGCCCTGGCGGATGCCTTGGAGGAGCCGCGGCTGAAGGCGGTGGACGTCCTCCTGCTGGACCTGGACGACTTCAAGGAAGTCAACGACATCCTGGGGCACCAGGCAGGGGACGACATGCTGATCGAAGTGGCGCGCCGGCTCCGCGGCTGCGTCCCCACAGCTGATGTGGTGGCCCGGCTCGGCGGTGATGAATTCGTGGTACTGCTGACCGCCTGCCCGGACGCCGACGACATTGCCGGCTGCATCGTCCGCTGCCTGCACGTCCCCGTCACTATCAACGGCACAGTACTGCGGCCGAGCCTCAGCCTGGGACTGGCATCCCTGGGGCAGGACAACGTGGGCGCCTCCGAGCTGCTGCGGCATGCGGACATCGCCATGTACGCAGCCAAGGCCGCCGGAAAGAACCGCTTCCTCCGGTTCCACCCGGACATGATGACCGCCCTGGTCCAGCGGACCGACATGGAAAGCGGACTGCAAATGGCGGTATCCCGGGGCGAGATCTCGGTGGACTTCCAGCCCATCGTGTCGCACCGGATGGGCCAGGTGGTGCAGTTCGAGGCGCTGGCACGGTGGGACAGGGACGGCGAGCGCGTGCCGCCGTCGGTCTTTATCCCGCTGGCTGAACGTACCGGGCTGATTAACGAAATCGGCGCCGAGGTGATGGCCTACGGGATGGTGCAGCTGGCCTCGTGGCTGAGCGAGGACCCATCCCGGTCCCTGTCCGTGAACGTCTCCGGCGTCCAGCTGCAGAATCCGGATTTCGCCGAAGAAGTCCTGCGCCTCGCCGAGGCCAGCGGAGTGTCCGCATACCAGCTGGCGCTGGAGGTGACCGAGTCCGTCTTTTTCGACGCCGAAGGCAGCCTGATCAAACAGCTCAGCCGGCTGCGGGACGCCGGGGCGCGGGTTGCCCTGGACGATTTTGGGACCGGTTATTCCTCCTTGGGCCGGCTGCAGGACCTGCCGGTGGATACCGTGAAAATCGACAAGAGCTTTGTGTCCATGGTGCGCACCGGCAGTGAGCGGCTGCCCATACTCAGTTCCATGATCAACATGGCCCACAGCCTCGGGTTGACTGTCACGGCCGAAGGCGTGGAAACGGCGGCCCAGGCCGACTACCTCACGGCACTGGAGTGTGACTCCCTGCAGGGGTACCTTTTCTCGCTGCCGGAGCCAGGCATGCGGATGGAGTACGCGTTGCAGCACGCGGAAGAAGCCCTCAACGCCCTCAAGGGGCGGTAAAAGGACGCGCGCCCCCGCCATTTAGACGATGTGAGGCATATCATTGGAAGGCGTCTCCGCCCAGGTCTCGGGTGGGCCCCGTGCCCGGTTTTCCCAACGGTTCCGGAGTTCCAGGGCGCACCTATGGGGAGGGTTCCCGCGTGTCTCAGACTGGTCTCCTGCAACCCCGGCCCACCGGCCGCAGCAACAGATTTCCCGCGACATGGCTGGCGGTGCTGACGGCCATCAGTCTGGCCGGGCTTGGCGTCTTTTTCGCGGCCAACAGCGGGTCTCCGGCTGCCCTGGTCACCGGTGACTTCGTCATTCTGGCAGCGTCCCTGCTGGCGGGGGCAAGCTGCGCCCGGGCGGCACGCCGCGGCGGCGCCAACGCCAGGCCGTGGACATTTATGGCAGCTGCCGCCTTCATCTGGGCAGCAGGGATGGCCCTCTACGCCTTTTACGGCCTGGCCAACAACCACGTGTACCCCTTCCCCTCCCTGGCAGATGCCTTGTTTATCGGCTACTCGGTGCCGGCCGTCGTCGCGCTTTTTGCGTTCAAAAGGCGCAGCGGCAACCATGTGGCGCTGTACCGGGCCGTGATGGACGCGGCAGTGATTGCCGGCTCGGTGCTCGTGGTCAGCTGGTACGTCGTGCTGGGCGCCGCCTTCGACGCAGATGGCGATCCCCTGGCCCGGCTCACCGGGATGGGGTATCCGGTGGCGGACCTGGTGATCACCTCCCTGGTGCTGGTCCTGGCCATGCGCCGGCAGCCGGGTGAGCGGCTGCCCTGGTTCTGCTTCGGCGGCGGGCTGCTGGTGCTGGCCGTGACGGACAGTATCTACGTGCGGTTGACGTTCGACGGCGTCAGCGGCACCACTGGTTCGCCGCTCGCCCTGGGCTGGATCATCGCCTTCCTCCTGATCGCCCTCGCGCCGCTGGCACCGTACCAGGAGAACACCGGGTCAGACCGGACCGGCTACACCCTCGCGCTTGAGCTGCTCCCATATGTGCCGCTGCTGGTTGCCGTGGTGCTGTTCGCCGGCCCCCACCTGCCAGAGCTCGATCCCTTCCTGCTGGTGGTGGGTGCCGCCGTCCTGGTGTTCGTGATGGTGCGGCAGGTGCTGATCATCCTGGAGAACATCACCCTCACCACCGGACTCGAGGATGAGGTGGCGGTCCGCACCAGGGAACTGGAGGCAGCCCGCGAAGCTGCCCTGGAGTCCAGCAGGCTGAAGTCGGAGTTCCTGGCCACCATGAGCCACGAGATCCGGACGCCCATGAACGGCGTCGTGGGCCTGACCGCACTGTTGCTGGAGACACCGCTGGACTCCACCCAGAAGCAGTACGCGGACGGCGTGAAGGGCGCAGGCGAGGCACTGCTGGCCCTGATCAACGACATCCTGGACTTCTCCAAGCTGGAGGCCGGCAAGGTTGACCTGGACGTGCGCCCCTTTGATCCGCGCGTCCTCGTGGAGGAGGTGGCCGGGCTCCTCGCCGAGCCTGCGCAGGCCAAGAACCTGGAGCTGATCGCCTACTGCGAACCCGAGGTTCCCGCACGGCTCGTGGGCGACTCCGGCCGGATCCGCCAGGTCCTCCTCAACCTGGCGTCCAACGCGGTCAAGTTCACGGCAGCCGGCGAGGTATCCATCAGGGTCACCACGCAGAATCCCGGCGCTGCTGCCGGAAGCACCGCAACTGTGCACTTCGAGGTCCGCGATACCGGTATCGGCATTGAGCGTTCCCAGCACGGCAGGCTCTTCCAATCGTTCTCGCAGGCGGACGCCTCCACTACCCGCCGGTACGGTGGCACCGGCCTGGGCCTGGCCATTTGCAGCCGGTTGACGGACGCGATGGACGGCGACATTGGCCTCGAAAGCATCCCGGGGAAGGGCAGCACTTTCTGGTTTCGGCTGCCCCTGCCGGTGGCGCCGCCATCCACGGACCCCGTTCCCGCGGCCGGCTTCCTTAACGGCCTGCGGGTCCTGGTGGTGGATGACAATGCCACCAACAGACTGGTGCTCGAATCGCAGCTGCGGGGCTGGCGGCTCCTGCCCCAGGCCGTCCCCGATGCTGCCTCAGCGCTGGTCCGGGCCCGGGAGGCAGACGCGGCCGGGGAGCCTTTCCACCTGGCCGTGCTGGATTTCTGCATGCCGGATACGGACGGGCTGGAACTCGCGCGGCGCATCAAGGCCGATGCCGGGCTCGCGGAAATGGAACTGATCATGCTCACCTCCACAATGCAGGTCAACGCCGCGGAGATCAGCGACGCCGGCGTGCGCGAATGGCTGATGAAGCCCGTCCGGAGCTCTGAGTTCTACAACCGCCTGGTCCGGCTGATGTCCACGCACGGGCCTTCAGTTCCGGCCGCCGCCCCATCCCAGGTTTCGGCTGCTTCGGACGGGCCGTCACGGGGCCGGATCCTGGTAGTGGAGGACAACGAGGTGAACCAGCTGGTGGCCCGGGCCACCGTCAGCAGGCTCGGTTATGCGGTGGACGTGGTCTCCAATGGTGTTGAGGCCCTCGCCGCCACCGCGGGAACCCGCTATGCCGCAGTCCTGATGGATTGCCACATGCCCGTGATGGACGGGTTTGAAGCCACCCGCCAGATCCGGCGCCGGGACACCACGCATCCGCGCCTACCCATCATTGCCATGACCGCCGGCGCGCTGGACGGTGACCGGGAACGGTGCCTCGCTGCCGGAATGGACGATTATCTCGCCAAACCGGTGGACGCCGCCGCACTGGAAGCCACGCTGGTCCGCTGGGTTCCGGCACCCGTGGGCCGCCTTGTTCAAGGGCTTGTCCCCCAGCCGCTGGCAGTGACAGGAGGGACACCACCGACGGGCCCGGCAACCGTTGCCGCCCTGGACCAGGACCGGATTGCCATCCTGCGGGAGCTGGGACCGGACGACGGGCGGGGCCTGCTGCCTGAGGCGGTGGCCGCGTTCCGGCGGGGCCTGCCCGAGCGGGTGGCCGCCCTGCAGGCAGCCGTGGACGACGGCGACGGGCCGGCTTTGGCGCAGGCGGCGCACGCGCTGAAGGGGTCGGCGGCCAATATCGGGGCCGCCGCCGTGGCGGGGATTTGTGCCGAGCTGGAAAGGCTGGGCCGCGGCGGGACCGCCGACGGCGGTGACCCCCTGGTCCGGCGCCTTGAGGCGGAGCTGCATCGGCTGGACGCGGAACTGGACGCGGCGCTGGAGGTGACCCCGTGAAAGTTCTGGTGGCCGATGACGACCCGGGCTCGCTGATGGTGGCGAGGGCCGCCGTCGAACGTTCCGGGCATAACTGCCTCACTGCCGGGGACGGTGACGAGGCGTGGGCGCTGTACCTGGAGCATCAGCCTGACGTGGTGGTGACCGACTGGATGATGCCCGGTATGGATGGGCTGGCTTTGTGCCGGGCTATCCGGGCGCGGGAGCAGGACCTGTACACGTATGTGGTGCTGCTGACCTCGCAGGGCTCGCGGGACGATGTGCTGGCGGGGCTGGAGGCCGGCGCGGACGACTACGTCACCAAGCCGCTGGACCCGTTTGTGCTCCATGCCCGGCTGCTGGTGGCCCGGCGCATCACCACCCTGCACGCGGACCTGGCACACTACCGCCGGGTCCTGTCCCGGCAGGCGCGGACCGATCCGCTGACCGGGCTGCACAACCGGCTCAAACTGTCGGAGGATCTGGAACAGTTGCACCTGCGCAGCGAGCGGTACGCGGAGCAGTACAGCCTGGCCATGTGCGACGTGGACAATTTCAAAAGCTTCAACGATCTCTACGGCCACCAGGCCGGAGACCTGGCCCTGCGGGCGGTGGCGGCGGCGCTGCTGGGTATTGCCAGGAAAAGCGATGGTGTGTACCGCTACGGCGGCGAGGAGTTCCTGCTGGTGCTGCCCCAGCAGTCAGGAACGGGGGCGAAGGCGCTGATGGAACGGGCGCTGGCGGCCGTGCGGGACCTGGCGATTGTGCATGCCGGCGATCCATCCGGGCAGCTGCGGCTCAGTGCCGGAATTTCGTCGTATTGCCACGGGCACCGGGCTGACGCCGACACGCTGGTGGGTGCGGCCGACGCCGCGTTGTACGCAGCCAAGGCCGCGGGACGGAACAGGGTGGAACTGGCCCGGTAGGTCCGGTCAGGCAGCCTTCTTGGTGCCGGACTTTTTCTGGCTCGGCTTCTGCTGCTTCGGCGTCTGGTGTGACGGCTGCTGCTGGACGGTCCGCTTCTGGGCGGGCGCCTGCAGGCGTGCTGGGTGTTGCTGGGCCGGCTGCTGCTGGGCCGGCTGTTGCTGGGGGGCCACGTGCTGCGGGACTGGCTGCTGTTGTACCGGCTCGGTGACAGCTTCCGCTGCGGCTTCGTATGCCACGTCAACTGCCTCTGCTTCCATCGCCTCGGCTGCTTCATATGCACCGGCGGCAACGGCGGCGCGGTTCCGCTTCCAGCGGCGGAGCAAATCGACTGCGGCCACGACGCCGGCCAGCGGCGTGAGTACGGCTGCCAGGTAGACAAAGAGCATCCAGGTCAGTGTGGTGAGCGGCGGCTGGTTGTTGTTCAGGAGGGAGAGCCCGCCCAGCAGGCCAGTGGCCCAAAAAAGGACCACTGCGGTGAGCACCGCTGCGGCCGGGAAATACTGGTTGGTCACGATCTTTTTCAGGTTTTCCACGCACTTCCTCCTGCCTGGCCGGGGCACGGCTACAGCCGCTCAAGACCAGTATGGGGCTGCCGAGGCGCGAATCGCGGCAACACGCAGGCGGTGGTGATGAACCTAACGTCCGGCCCAGCATGGCGCGGATATTTTCGCCCTCTTCCCTGCCGCAGACCCAGCGAATACCGTGGACCTGACCGGCGCCGCTGCCGGCTTGCCCGAACTGTTGGCCACCCTGGAGGTCCTTATGCGAAAAGTCACTGCCGGTTTGTTCCATTCCGTTGACGGCGTGGTGTCAGAACCGTTCAAGTTCCAGTTCGACAGCTTCGACGACGAGCTTGGTGCGGGCCTGACCAAAATGATGCAGACGGTGGACACGGTAGTACTGGGCCGGGTCAGCTACCAGGAATGGGCTGGTTACTGGCCAACCGCTACAGCGGACCAAGACTTTGCGGCCTTCATCAATTCCGTGGACAAGTTTGTGGCCTCCCGGTCGTTGAAGGAACCGCTGGAATGGCAGAACTCGCGCCTGATGGACGCACCCTTGGAAGAGTTCGTGGGCAAGCTGAAGGAGCGCGACGGCGGCGAGATCGCGGTGTGCGGCAGCATCTCCGTGACCCGGCAGCTGCTGTTCGCCGGGCTGCTGGATTCGCTGACCCTGATGACCCACCCGGTCATCGCCGGCACAGGCCGCCGCCTGTTCGAAGACGGCGACCCCACTACCAGGCTCGAACTGCAGGATCAGTACCGGACCAGCAAGGGCAACGTGATCAGCGTGTACGGGCGCCGCGGGGAGTAGCCGCCGTTTCCACGCCCGCCCCGGCCGGGAGGCAGGCGGCTTCCCAGAGCGGGTAAAATCTTCGGGTCATGCATTGTTTCTACTTCGATGCCGGCCGTTGCCGCTCCTGCACCCACATGGGTACGCCCTACCTTAAACAGCTCGCAGGCAAGCAGAGGCACTGCCAAACCCTCCTCGCCGACCACACCTCGTTGGAATGGCTCCCGGCTCTTGCGGGTGGGGAGTCCGGCTTCCGCAACAAGGCCAAGATGGTGATTGGCGGAACGGCCCAGTGGCCCACCATCGGGATCCTCGACGCTGAAGGCTTTGGAGTGGACCTGCGCCAATGCGGCGTCTGCTCCCCCGGCCTGCGGGCGTGTTTCCCGGTTCTTGCGGACTTCATCCGCCAAACCCGCCTGACTCCGTACGATGTTCCGCGGCGAAGCGGCGAGCTGAAGCACCTGATCATCACCGAATCACCGGACGGCGACATCATGCTCCGCCTGGTACTGCGCTCGGAACAACTGGTGCCGCGCATCCGGAAAAACCTCCCCGGCCTGCTGGCTGCCCTGCCACAGGTGAAGGTGCTTTCGGTGAACCTGCTCCCGGAGCACAAGGCGGTGCTGGAGGGTGACCGCGAGATCGTGCTGACTGAGCAGTCAACGCTCAGGATGCGGGTCAACGACGTGAGCCTGCACCTCCGGCCGCAGAGCTTTTTCCAGACCAACAGCGAGATGGCCGCTGCGCTGTACCGGCAGGGGCGGGAATGGGTCAACCAGCTGGCTCCGGCCTCGGTCTGGGACCTCTACTGCGGCGTAGGCGGTTTCGCCTTGCACTGCGCGGACCCGTCCAGGGACGTTACCGGCATCGAAACGAGCAGCGAAGCCATCGTCTCGGCCAAAATCAGCAGTGAAGAAGCCGGGCTGGAGCGCATGAACTTCCGGGCCGGCGACGCCACCGCTTTCGCCCTCGGGGCGGACCAGTCACCCGAACTGGTCATCGTCAACCCGCCCCGGCGCGGCATCGGCAAGGAGCTGTGCGGTTGGCTTGAATCGTCGGACGTCGAGCACGTTGTCTACTCGAGCTGCAATGCTCAGTCGCTGGCCCGCGACCTGGCTGCACTCCCCTCGTTCACGGCACGGCAGGCCCGGGTCCTGGACATGTTCCCGCAAACCACGCACTACGAAGCGATGGTTCTGCTCAGCCGGTAGCCACGCAGGTTGTCCCCTCACCACGGCGCCGGGTTCAAGGCGCCGTCAGCATCAGAAAACCTGGAGACACGGTACGGGATGTCCGCGCCAGCGTGGCGTGCGCTCAGGCGGAGGACCTCATTGACGGCTTGGGTGAGCGAAAGCGTCCTACCCGCGGACCAGGCAAGGGCAAACCGTACCTGTCCCGCTTCGGACCTGGCTTTGGCGATGATCCCGTCAACCCGTCTCCGTTCCTCCCCATCCAGCAGTTGCCCACGGTCCGATCGGTACGAGTCGGCAGAAGCCAGCAGCCGGATAGCCAACTCGGTGCGGTGCCGTGCCACGTAGACTCCAGCCAGCGAATCGAGGAATCCGGTCAGATGGCCCTGCGCCTGCAGCTCAAGGGCGCCGGTTATGGCTTCAAGCAGGAGGCTTTCCGCGCCGTCGTAATCACCTGCCTGTTCGAGGGCTTCCGCCAGGTTCACAAGCCCTACGCCCAGCAGCCACCGATCCCCGATGGACCGCGCCAATTCGGCACACCGATGCGACAACTCAAGGGTCCGGGCGACGTCCCCCGAAAAGAACGCAAGCCGGGAGAGCACAACCAGCGAGGCCACACGCGTCCGGGGGCTGGCTGCCGGCGATTGCAAGGCAACAGCCGCCAGCCTCCTGGCAGTGGTTAGGTCTTCAGTCTGGGCAGCCTGGACGGCCAGGCACATTGTGGTCCATGCAGCCCCGGCGTTGATTCCTGCACGCTCAAACGCCTCAAGCGCCTTGTGATGTAACCATGCCGCGTCGCCAAATCTCCCTACTGTCCAGCACAGAGTGGCCGCGCCGCTGAGTGCCGGAGCCAGCACTTCAGGCGCAGTATCCGCCGCCTTTTCCACCATGTCGACGGCGGTGCGCTGCTCCACGGCGACGTCACCGGTGAGTTCCCAGTAGTGCCAAAGTTGCCCCACCAGGCCCAGCCCCACCTCTGCTACCCCGTCCGGTCCGGCTGCCCATAGCAGTGCCGCCCGCAGGTCGAGGGCGTCCGACTGCAGAAGCCGGAATGCTTCCACCTGGCCGCGCCCCCACAGGATCGGGCCAGCTGCCTCCGCAAGCCAAAGGCAGTAGCGGGCATGCTGGAGTCGAATGTCCGCTGCCCAACTGAGCTGCGACAACCTGTCGCGGGCGAACTCACGGATCGACTGGAGCATGGACACCCGTTGGTGTCCGCTGGCGTCGGTGTACCTTCTAATCAGGCTCTGGTCCGCGAGGGATGACAACAGCTCGTCAATCCGGGACTGGACGTGAGGCGCTCCGCTGCATACCGAGGCGACAGCCTCGACGGTGGGATCGCCTGCAAAAACCCCAAGGTGGACCAACAGCAGCTGCTCGTCTCTGCCCAGCAGCTGATAGCTCCAGATGATCGCAGCAGTCAGCGTCCGCTGCCGTTCAGGAAGGTCCCGGAAGGCTGCCGGGAGGTCATTCAGACTGAGTTCCAGATCCGCCAGGAGGTCCTGCTCAGTGCGGTACCGCAACTGGGCGGCGGCCAGCTCAATGGCCAGCGGTAAGCCATCCAGACGGTGGCACAGCCGGGTCAGGACGGCGGCATTCTCCAGGTCAACGCCGAAATGGGGCCTGGCTGCCCTCCCCCGGTTCAGGAGCAGCTTCACCGCCGGCACTTCCCGGAGCCTGCTGGGAGGCAGGGCCGGTTCAATCGGCGGGAGGGCAAGCGGTCCGAGCTCGAACTCGTATTCGGCGCGCAGCCCGAGGCGCCTGCGGCTGGTGGTCAGGATACGAAGATCGGGAGCGGCGGTGAGCAGATCCACCACCATCGGCCAGGCGTCCTCCAGATGTTCGAAGTTGTCCAGCACCAACAGCAGCCGGCGTGTACGAAGGAACCGGGAAGCGGCTTTCAGCGGATCGTCGCCGGCCCAATCCTCCAGGCCAAGCATGGTGGCGATGGCGCCCGGAACTTGATGGACGTCCGAAAGCGGTGCCAGATTCACCCAGCCCACGCCGTCGTCCATGTGCTCGCCCAACCGGGCCGCAGCGGCCAGCACCAGCCGCGTTTTCCCGGCACCGCCCGGGCCGGTGACAGTCACCAGACGGCATTCCCCTGAGCGGTACAACGAGCACACCTCTTTTAGTTCCGCCTCCCGGCCCACTAACGGGGTGACCGGAGCAGGCAGGTTTTCCAGCCGCTGCCTGGGGCGATGCCCGTTCGTTGCGGGTGCATCGAGTGAGGCATCCTGCCGCAGTACCAGCGCTTCCAGCTCCTGCAGCCGGACCCCGGGATCAATTCCGAGCTCCGCAACGAACACTTTGCGCGCGTGCCGCACAGCGGCGAGCGCGTCCGCCTGCCGTCCACAGCGGTATAGAGCAACAACAAGCGAGGCCCACAGCCGTTCACGGTATGGATGTTGTGAGACGAGCTGCTGCAGCTCGCCCGCCAAAGTGTTGTGCCTGCCCAGCGCGAGTTCGATTTCGGCGAGATCCTGATAAGCGTCCAGCCACGTTTCCCGCAGCCCCTCGAGGTCTGGCGCCAGCAGTTCGAGATCGGCCAGGTCCGGGAAGATCGGTCCCCTGAACAGCCGCACACCCTCGCGCAGCTTTTCGGCTCCCACCGCCAGGTTGCCGGCCTGCACTGCTTGCTCACCAGCGACGATGTGCGCGCGAAACTGCAGCAGGTCTACTTCGTCGTCCGCCACCTTCAACACGTAGCCTCCCGGCCGGCTGGCGAGCCGCTGCGAAGGAACGCCCTTGGGCCGGCCAGGTTCCAGCAGGCGCCTCAGGTTGGCGACGTAGACCTGAAGTTGCGCGCCTGGATGTGCGGGCAGACTGCCGTCCCAAATGGCGTCGGCGAGGAAATCGGCGGTCACAACGGTATTGGCCATGAGCACCAGACATTCGAGGACGATCCGCATTTTTTCGCTGCCGAGCAGCACGCTCTGGCCGTCGGCAACCACCTCCAGTGGACCGAGGGCCCTGATCTGCAGTGCGCCCATCGCCAAGTACCCCTCACCGACCGGCCGCTGAACTGGCTCGACTGGCCAACCCACCGGAACTCATCGACGAGCGAACCCCACAGCGCCCCGCCCCGACCCTTGATGTGACCCCAAGCAGCCACATCAACCCCCATCTTGCTCCCGGGCAGGCGGATGGTCCAGTGCTTTTGGCCCGATTAAGGATGGGTTAAGGGCTGGGAGCCAGTCTTGAGGCACCCATTGGTATAAACCCCCGAAAGGAAAACTCCGTGAAATCGACACTCACACGTCTGGTAGCCCCAGCTGCCCTCGCCGCAGCCGCCCTCGTTGCCCCTGCCGCGCCGGCGCTTGCTGAAGACGTATCCTTCATCCTGCCTGCCGGTACGGGCTGTGACTTCAGGCTTGGTGTCTCCTGGACGGGAGGGAAACTTCAAACAAAAGAGTTCGTGGACGAGGATGGCGACACCGTTCGGTTGCTCGTCTCAGGCAAGGGCACAGTGATCACCTACACAAACTATGGCTACAAGCCAGGGCGTCATCCTCAGGCTGTTGACTCCATCACCATTCGCACCGACGGTTCAGTGACTGAGACCGTGACCAATCCTGACGGTACCCAGACCGTCACCGCCACTGGTCACAACGGCCTGATTTTGTTTCCCTCCGACGAGCCATCAGGGCCAACAACTACTCACTACATTGGCAAGGTTGTCTACAACGTTGACCCCGCGACCGGTATCTTCACCTTGGTGAGCACTTCCGGCCAGGCGATCGACGTCTGCGCTGAGCTCTCCAGCTGACCCCTAACCCCGGTTCCGGGCCAGCATCTCCCCGATGATTCGGGTGCCTTCAGGAAAGGCGCCCGGATTCGTCCCGGAGTAATTGAGCCGGATGAACGGGCCTGCGGGTTCGGCCGGGAACCACTCGTTGCCCGGGGCGATAATCACCCCGGCGGATTCGCACTCCCGTGCAAGCCGCTCCAGGTCCGTCCCGTCCGGGAGCCGCACCCACACGTGCAGGCCGCCTTTGGGTACCTGTTCAAGGTGGCCCTGCGGCACGTGCTGTCGCAGGCTGGTGACCAGCAGGTCGCGCCGGGATTCCAACTGGTGGCGAAGGCTTCGAAGGTGCGTCTGCCACCCGGGCTGCGTGACGACGTCGAGCGCGGCCGCCTGCAGGAGCCCGCTGACGTACATTGACTCGGCTGCCCGGTCGGCAAGGATGCGCTCCCGTGCAGGTCCGCGGGCGATCACCGCGGCCACCCGGATCGACGTAGACACACTCTTGGTCAGCGAGCGCAGGTACACAACATGCCCGGAATCATCGCGGGAAGCCACCGGCACCGGGGTGCTGGTGATGCCGAAATCGTGCGCCCAGTCGTCCTCTACCAGGAAGGCGCCCTGGGCTCGCACCACGTCCAGCACCTGGTCGCGCGTCTCCGCCGTCCATTGGGCGCCTGTGGGGTTGGCGTAGTTGGGTTGGGCGTAGAACACCCGCGCCCCGGTCTCCTCAAAGGCGCGGGTCAGTTCCGCCGGGTCGGGGCCGTCAGGCCCGGTGGGAACCGGAACCACACGGACTCCGGCCTGCGCGGCCGCGAGGATGGCGCCCCAGTAGGT
This sequence comes from Pseudarthrobacter sp. fls2-241-R2A-168, assembly GCF_030209335.1. Taxonomy (NCBI): domain Bacteria; kingdom Bacillati; phylum Actinomycetota; class Actinomycetes; order Micrococcales; family Micrococcaceae; genus Pseudarthrobacter; species Pseudarthrobacter sp. fls2-241-R2A-168. The sequence continues at coordinate 59,982 of NZ_JARVSG010000042.1, read as the reverse complement.
GGGCGATTCCAGCAGCAGCGGCTGCCCCTTGCCCACCAGTGCGCTGAAAATTGAGCTCAGTCCGCTCTGGCTTCCAGGGAGTACGACGACGTCGCTGGGGTTCGGCGGTGTGGTCCCGGCCGGCGTTGACGCGCCAAGCTCGTGCGCGAACCAGGACTGCAGTTCCGGCAGGCCGGCCGCGGGCGGCCGGGACAGGGCGGCGTCCCCGCGGGCAGCCCTGGTGAGGGCGGCCCGCACCAGCCGCTCGGGCAGCAGCTCCCGGGCAGGGTAGCCGGAGTGGAAGGAAATGACGTCCTGTGGCAGGTCGCGCATGGTGGAGGAAGCGGACGGCAGCGTGGCCCTCGGTGAACGCAGGGCTGCCGTCTGCCAGCCGTAGTCCGACGGCTTCGCAGTCCTGGCAGCGCGGATAAATGTCCCCACGCCGGGCCTGCTCTCGATCAGCCCCTGCGCCGTGAGCGTCTGCAGGGCCTTCTGCACCGTAACCGGACTGGCCTGGTACTCGGCCACCAGGGACCGCGTGGACGGCAGCTTCGCTCCGGGCGCGGCCGCAGCCATCCATGATTTCAGGTGCGCCACAATCCGCGAACTGCTATCGTTTCTCATGAGAGATAATAGTAGCGCTACTCATTCCAAGCGGACAGTGATACCGCCATCGCAGGCCTCTGGAGTCTGGCTGGGGCTGCTCGGAGTGGCGGCGTTCTCGTTCACCGTCCCGTTCACCAAAGTGGCAGTGGCCAGCCTGTCCCCGCTGTTCATCGGCTCCGGCCGGGCGGTGGTGGCAGCAGTCCTCGCAGCGTCAGCACTGGCACTTACCCGGCAACGGCTCCCCCACGGGATGCAATGGGCGCGCCTCGCAGTTGTGGCGGCCGGCGTCGTCGTGGGCTTCCCGCTACTGACTTCCTTTGCCTTGACCACTACACCTGCAAGCCACGGAGCCGTGGTGATTGCTTTGCTCCCGGCCGCTACTGCAACGGCCGCTGTTCTCCGCGGGCGGGAACGGCCGCCGCTGGCATTCTGGCTCGTCACCACGGCCGGAGCCCTTGCGGCGATCGTCTTCGCTTCCCTGCACTCCGGTGGCTTCGGGCAGCTGCACTGGGCGGACCTGCTGCTGCTTGGTTCAGTGGTTGCCGCTGCCATTGGCTATGCGGAAGGTGGCCTGCTGGCCCGCGAGCTTGGCGCATGGCAGACGGTGTCGTGGGCGTTAGTGCTCGCGTCGCCGCTGATGGTGCTGCTGACGGCTGTGTCGATCTCCCAGGAACCACCGTCCGCCGCGCCGGTGCAGTGGCTGGCCTTCGCCTACCTTGGCGTGGTCAGTATGTTCCTGGGCTTCTTCGCGTGGTACCGCGGGCTGGCCATCGGCCCCAACGCCTCGGTCAGCCAGATCCAGCTCATCCAGCCGGTGCTGACCATCTGCTGGGCGGCCCTGCTGTTGGGCGAGAACCTGACCTGGCCCACCGCCCTCGGCGCACTGGCCGTCATCCTCTGCGCCGGAGCAGCCGTCCGGGTCCGGCTCAAGCCGGACCCGCCCGCCGTTCATCCCGTCCCAACCCTCCAGCCCGTAAAGGACTAGCCCATGTACACGCCAGCCCACTTTGCCGCCGGCCCCGGCACCGTCCAGGATCTCCTTTCCAACCCTGGCGCAGCCAACCTGGTCACCATGACAGCGCAGGGCCTCCTCGCTACGCTGGTGCCGTTTGTCTTTGATCCCGACGTCGGCGAGCACGGCGCGCTGCAGGGGCACCTTGCGCGGAACAACACGCAGTGGTCCGAACCCGCTGTCGGGGAAGCACTAGCCATCATCCAGAGAGCGGACGCCTACATCTCCCCGTCCTGGTACGCGTCCAAGGCCGAGCACGGACGGGTGGTCCCCACCTGGAACTACACCACCGCCCATGTCTACGGCCAGCTGGTGATTCATGATGATCCGGAGTGGATTTCCAGCCAGGTCCGCCGGCTCACCGGGGTCCACGAGGCGGAGTTCGAGCACCCGTGGAGCGTGGACGACGCACCTGAGCGCTTCATCGCAGGCCAACTGCGGGCCATCGTCGGCGTGGAACTGGTGATCAGCCGGATCGAAGCCAAGGCCAAGCTGAGCCAGAACCGGCCGGAGGCGGACGTTGATGGTGTAGTGGCAGGTCTAATCGGTCGGGGGCAATCGGACATGGCGGCCGACGTCGAGCGGGCGCGCTGACCGGCAGAAGCCTACGAGGCAGCCTTGACCAGCTCTTCGCTCTTCTCCCACAACCCCCGGGCCAGCTCGGCGTCGTACGCCTGGGGGTTGGCCTTGGCCAGGGCGCGCTTGGCGTAGTAGGCGCCGGAGATCCAGTCCTTGCCCGCCGTGCCGTTGATGAGCCACAGCATGGTGTCCGCGCCCTGGTCCGGGGTGAGCATAAACCGGTTAAGGAGTGTCTTGTAGGCATGCCGGAACGGGCTGGTGGACTCTGCCGCGAAGTTGGTGCGGACAACTCCCGGGTGGAATGCCGCCGTCGTAATGCCCTGGCTGGCGTAGCGCCGGTCCAGCTCAGAGGTGAACAGGATGTTGGCGAGCTTGCCGGTGCCGTAGGCGCGGTTGGTGGAGTAGCCGTGTTCTGCGGTGAGGTCGAAGAGGTCCAGTTTGCCGAAGCTGTTGGCGGCACTGGCCGTGTTGATCACCTTGGCGTTGCTGGCGGTGAGGGTGTCCATCAGCAGCGTGGTGAGCAGGAACGGCGCCAGATGGTTGATCTGGAACGTGGATTCGTTGCCGTCCACGGTGAGGGTCCGCTTGCCCATGATGCCGCCGGCGTTGTTGGCCAGGACGTCGATGCGCGGGTAGTCGGACTTCAGCTGGGCGGCGAGTGAGCGCACCTGCGCGAGTTCGGCGAAGTCGGTGACGAAGTAGTCCGCGTTCAGCTCCTTGGCCATGGCGCGGGTCTTCTCTTCGGACCGGCCGACGAGCACCACCTGCTCCCCCGCCTTCGCCAGCGTCCGCGCGGCGGCCGCCCCGATTCCGTCGCTGGCGCCGGTGATCACGATAGTGCGAGGAGTCAAGGGAAAGTCCTTTGGTCGAGGGCAGGCCGGGCTCCCGGTGGGAGCGCCTTGCCCTTGGCACAACGACGGCGGGCGGCCGGGTGTTCCCCGTCGCACCTGGCAGGGCATATCCTGCACACACGAGACGAGCACCTTAGCCGAGTTCCGGGAGGGAAGCATCATGGAGATGCCCAAAGCGTCAGACCAGGACAAAGAGCGGTTCCGGTCGCTGGTCCCGGATCACCCGGACGTGGCGGTCAAGCCCATGTTTGGCAACCTGGGCGCTTTCGTGAACGGCAACATGTTCGCCGGGCTGTTCGGGCCCACCATCGGCATCAAGCTCTCCCCCGAGGACCGGGAGGAACTCGAAAGCTCGGAACGGACCGTCCCCTTCGGCCCGGCCGAGCGGCCGATGGGCGGCTACACGGGACTGCCGGAGATGTGGAACGAGGAAGGCGACGGCGACGACGCACGGGCGAAAGCCTGGATCCACAAAGCCTTTGAGTACATCTCCACGCTCCCGCCGAAGGAGCCGAAAGCCACCAAAGCGCGGTCTGCAGGCAAGTGATCAGTGTGCGGGTTCGAGCGCGAGCCTGAGCCCGAACCCCACCAGGACCGTGCCGGTGATGCTGTCAATGATGCGGATGCTGCGGGCACCCTTGAGCCAGCGGGAGGCATAGCCCGTGCCGAAGATCAGCAGCGTGAACCAGGCCATCGTCAAAACGCAGTGCACACCGGCCAGCAGGACGCCCACCAGCAGGGGTGATTCACCTGCCGGAATGAACTGCGGGATGGTGGCGATGTAGAAAACGCCCACTTTCGGGTTCAGCAGATTGGTTCCGGTTCCGGTCAGCCAGCCCCTCACGAGCTCATTCCTCCCGGGCACTGGCGCGGCGGTTTCAGGGGCTGCAGCAGCCTTGCCGTGCCGCAGGCTCTTCAATAACAGCGACAGCCCCAGCCAGATCATGTAGGCGGCGCCGGCGATGGTCAGCACGCGGTAGGCCATCTCGGACGCTGCCAGCAGGGCCGAGATACCAACTGCTGCGGCGGCTCCCCAGATCATCGCCCCGGTGCTGATGCCGATCGCCGTGGCAAAGGCGAACGGGCGGGACCTGGAGATGGACGAGCGCAGCACCAGGGCAGTGTCCATGCCGGGTACCAGCGTCAAGAGCCCGGCAACCACAGCAAAGGAAAGAACAGCCTGGAGGAGAGTCACCGTTCAAGGATATGGGGGCCTGTGGTTCAGCGTGCCGAAACCCGTGACCCGCAGTTCACTTTTGATTCACTCAGGCAACAACCGCTGTCCAACCGGCCTCCATAGCGTCGGACCCATGGACAACATCTCACGCAGATCCCTGATTTCCGCCGGGCTTGGTGCCGGCCTCGTTGCCGCCCTGCCAGGTGCCGCCGTCGCCACTTCCATCGCAGACGACGCCGGTCTCCGCACCGATCCGTTTATGCTCGGCATCGCCTCGGGCGAGCCGTGGGCGGACGGCTTCGTCATCTGGACGCGCCTGGCGCTGGACCCCCTTGCCGAGGACGGCCTGGGCGGCATGCCCTCCCGGCAGGTCCCGGTGGCGTGGGAGGTGGCCGAGGACCCGAACATGCGCACTGTAGTAGCCCGCGGCGTCGAACACGCCCGGATCGAAACCGCGCACTCTGTGCACGTGGAGCTCAAAGGCCTGAAGCCTGGCCGCGAATACTTCTACCGGTTCCGCAGCGGCCGCCACATCAGCGGAACGGGCCGCACCCTTACCGCTCCGGCGCTGCACGAGACCCCGGCCGCACTGGCCATGGCCTTCGCCAGCTGCTCGCAGTACGAGCACGGCTACTTCACTGCGTACCGGCGGCTCGCGGAGGACCACCCGGACCTGGTGCTGCACCTGGGCGACTACATGTATGAGTACAAGAAGGGCAGCTACGTGATCGGCGGCGGCAACCCCCGCGACCACCAGGGCCCGGAGACGACCACGCTGCAGGGCTACCGCCAGCGGCATGCCCAGTACAAGGCCGACGCCGACCTGCAGGCTGCGCACGCCATCGCACCGTGGCTGGTGGTGTGGGATGACCACGAGGTGGACAACAACTGGGCGGACGACATTCCGGAAAACCGCGACGCCGGCCAGCTCAACGACAGCACCGAGCGGTTCCGCCAGCGCCGGGCCGCCGCATTCCAGGCGTACTACGAGAACATGCCGCTGCGGGCCTCGTCCGTTCCGGCCGGGTTCGACATGAAGATCTACCGCACCATCCAGTGGGGCCAGCTGGCCAACTTCCACATGATGGACACCCGGCAGTACCGCGACGACCAGCTCGCCGGGGACGGCTGGCGGAAGAACGTGGCCGAACGCCTCGCCGAAGACCGCACCATCACCGGCGCGGAGCAGGAAAAGTGGCTGCTGGACGGTTTCCAGAACTCCAGTCAGCGCTGGGACATCCTGGGCCAGCAGGTTTTCTTCGCCGAGCGGGACCGTGCCCAGGCGCTGGATATCGACGACGTCTCCATGGACGGCTGGGATGGCTACGCCGCCTCACGCCGCCGCATCACCCAAGGCTGGCTATACGCGAAGGTGCGCAACGCCGTCGTCCTCACCGGCGACGTGCACCGCAACTGGGCCAACGACCTGAAGGTGGACTACAAGGATCCTGCCTCGCCCGTGGTGGGCTCGGAGCTGGTGTGCACGTCCATTACGTCCACCGGCAACGGCACGGGCGCCACCACAGACCCCACCATGGCGTGGAACCCGCACCTGAAGTTCTACAACGATTCGCGCGGGTACGTGAACACGAAGATCACCAGGGACGCCATGACCGCAGACTTCCGGGTACTGGACTACGTCACGACGCCGGGCTCCCCCGTTTCGACGAAGGCCTCCTTCACCATCCAGGACGGCGTCCCCGGCCTCCAGGCGTAGCCGTTCGAAACGCGGTGGTTGAGCCTGTCGAAACCCGGCAAGCCCCTTAAAGTAAGTAGCGCCAAGTGCCGTTTTGAGCGTTCAAAACGGCACTTGGCGCTACCCAGTTTGGGGGAAGCTAACCCGCCAGGCCAGCCACCAGGAAGATTGCCGCCGCGATGGCGAAGCCCATCACGCCGATGAGCGTCTCCATCACGGTCCAGGTCTTCAGCGTGGTCTTGACGTCCATGCCGAAGAAGCGGCCCACCAGCCAGAAGCCGGAGTCGTTGACGTGCGAGACCACCACGGACCCAGCGGCAACGGCGATCACGAGGGCGGCGATCTGCATGCCGTTCAGTCCCGCAGCAGCAACGGCCGGAGCGATGAGGCCGGCGGTGGTGGTCAGTGCCACGGTGGCAGAACCCTGGGCGATGCGCAGGATAGCGGAGATCAGGAAGCCAGCCAGGATCAGCGGGATGCCCAGGTTGCCCAGGACATCAGCCAGTGCGGCGCCGATGCCGGAGGTGCGCAGGACGCCGCCGAACATACCGCCGGCACCGGTGATCAGGATGACTGAGCAGACCGGGCCAAGCGAGGATTCGAGCAGTTTCTCCAGCGCGCCTGCGTCCTTGCCCCGCTTGGCACCCAGGACGAACATGGCCACAATCACGGCGATCAGCAGGGCCACCGGAGTTTCGCCGATGGTGCGCAGGACCTGGAACCACTGCTCCTTCTTAACGTCCGCGGAGAGAACGCCGGACGAGGCCAGGGTGTTCAGGCCGGTGTTCATGAAGATCAGGACCAGCGGCAGGAGCAGCAGCCCCACGATGGTGCGGAAGCGCGGCGGGTGGGATTCGGCTTCGGCGCTGGCGTGGCCCAGGAGTTCCGGGACGGGCAGGACCAGCTTCTTACCGGTGTACAGGCCGTACAGGTAGGCGGTGACGTACCAGGTGGGGATGGCGGTGATCAGGCCCGCGATCATCACCAGGCCGACGTTGGCCTCAAAGAAGGCCGCGGCGGACACCGGGCCCGGATGCGGTGGCAGGAAGATGTGCATCACGGAGAATGCGCCGGCGGCGGGGAGTCCGTAGCGGAGCACTCCGCCGCCCAGGCGGTGGGCTACGGCGAAGACGACGGGCAGCATAACCACCAGGCCGGCATCGAAGAAGATGGGGAACCCGAAGATCAGCGAGGCCAGGCCCAGGGCGAAGGGGGCGCGTTTCTCGCCGAAAATGCCGATCAGGTAGTCGGCCAGGACCTTGGCGCCGCCGCTGGTTTCCACGATCCGCCCCAGCATGGCGCCCAGGCCAACGAGCAGGGCCACGGTGCCAAGGGTTGTCCCGAAGCCGTTGATCAGGACCGGCACCACCTGGTTGGCGGGAATGCCGGTGGCGAAGGCCGTGGCGAGGCTGATGACGATCAGGGCCAGCAACGCGTGCATCCGCAGCTTGATGATCAGGAACAGCAGGGCGACGATCGCCGCCGCAGCGATGAGCAGCAGGGGGCCTGCGCCCATCGTTTGGGTCCATCCTTCGATGGTCATGGTTCTCCTTTGAAACAGGATTGTTGGGGTTTGGGGATGCTTAGGATGCCTGGCCTGCGGGGAGCTGCAGTGCGGCAATGATGGTTTTGACGAGCTCTTCCGGGGACTTGGAGATGTCCAGCCGGAGGCTTCCGGCGGCAAGCTCCTCGTCGGTCAGCGGCTCCAGTGTGGCCAGCTGGCTGGGCAGGAGCGTGGGCGGCATGAAGTGGCCTTCGCGGCCCTGCATGCGCTGGCCGATCAGGTCCGCTTCGCCGTGAAGGTGAAGGAAGAGAACGCGGCCCTCGGCCTGGGACAGCAGCTGGCGGTAGCTCTGCTTGAGGGCCGAGCAGGTGAGCACTGTACTCTCGCCGGCCTTGGCCTGGGCGGTCATCCAGTTTTGGATTTCCTGCAGCCACGGCCAGCGGTCCTCGTCCTGCAGCGGCGTGCCCTGGCTCATCTTCTGGATGTTGGCCTGCGGGTGGAACTCGTCTGCTTCGGCGCAGGCCCAGCCAAGCTGCTGCGAAAGTGCTGCCGCGATGGTGGATTTGCCGGAACCGGCAACGCCCATGACCACCAGGTGCGTGGCGGGATACTGCATGTTTTACCTCCGAAGAAGACGCCGTTGGCTTAGGGAAGAAAGCTCATTTGCACTTCCGGTGAGGAAATGCGCTGGAGATAAGGTATCACCTTTTGTGAGCACAGATACTATCTTTGCGTGTCATAAGTCATACCTTTGCGTCTTTTTTGGGTAGGCTGGTACCGCGCAGGCCCGCAGAGGAAGGCAGGAAGATGTCGACGGCGACACCACAGGACCAGGACACCGCGGACGACGGCGGGACCTCCCCCGCCCTGCAGGGACGCGTTGTCGAGGCGCTTGGCGTAGCCATCGCCTCCGGCGATCTGCCGCCCGGAAGCCGGCTCACCCTGGAAGGCCTTCAGCAGGAGTACGGGATTTCGCGCACCGTGGCCCGGGACACCATGAAGGTGCTGGAATCCATGAACCTCGTCTACTCGCGGCGGAGGGTGGGCATTGTGGTGCAGGAGCGACGGTTCTGGAATGTCTTCGACCCCAAACTGGTGCGCTGGCGGCTTGCCTCGGACCGGCGGGAAATCCAGTACAGCAGCCTCACAGAGCTGCGCATCGCCGTCGAACCCATTGCCGCAGCCGGGGCGGCCCGACGGGCGAGCGCCGCCGAACGGGCCAAGCTGACTTCCCTGGCCGCCGATCTGCGCCGGCTGGGCGAAGCCGGTGAGCTCGAGGCATTCCTGGCCGCGGACATCGAGTTCCACTGCCTGCTGCTGGAAAGCTGCGGCAACGAGATGTTCCTTGCCCTGGAAGGCATGGTGGCCGAGGTCTTGACCAGCCGGACCAAACAGGGGCTGATGCCGTTCAAACCGCGGAATGAAGCGCTGCAGGCGCACGAGGATGTGGCTGCCGCCGTGGCCGGCGGGGACGCGGTAGCGGCAGAAACAGCCATGCACCACATCCTGGATGAGGTGCGCAACGCCATGGGACTGCACTGACCGTCGGTTGAGCGTGTCGAAACCCGCAGCATGGACGGCCCTCGCCCGCCTAAGCGGTGTTGGCCAGCACCGTCCCAGCGGGCCACGGCCGCTCATGCCGCCAGGACCAGGCCGCCGCTACCCCTTCCGGGACAGCCGCTCTGCGTCCTGGACAGCCAGGAAGAACTTCACTCCGCCGTCGGTAAGAAGTGCACGGTCAGCGAACGTGGCCTTGGGAGTCTTCAGGCACAGGCACATCAGGGTCCACGAGACGGTCCGGTAGATGTCTGTGATCCACTCTTCGGGAATGGGATGGCCGGAGCGGGTAACAAATCCCGTTTCCTCCAGCGCCAGCCGGATGACATCCCTTTCCAGGTTCCAAGGCGGCGCAATGCACGTGAGGTACCAGTTCGTGTAAAGGTGCGTGACGAGCCGGACGGCGTCGTGCCTGGGATTGGCGATGGTGTCCACCATGAGGTCCCACAAGTAGCCGGGATGTTCGATCGCACGCCGGCCGCGCGGCGCGAGCACCAGCCTGCCCTTGAGTTTCCGGACCAGCTTCCATGCAAGTGCGTGCTCCCTGAGTTCGCGGACCGGCAACACATGGGCTTCGCGGTTCCCCTTGCCGAAGACAATGCCGTCCCAGCCGATCTCCTCCACTGCCTGCTTAACCAGGACGGGCTTCAGGTAGCCGTCCTTGGTCAGTTCCAGGCCGTCGCCCGCGGCGTTTCGCAGGAGCCACAGTACCGGCTTGAGTACGTCGTCCCGCTCCTCCTCCGTGACAGGCTCGGGCCACCACTGAAGGGCGAGAATCCGCAGTTTGCGGTTCACGGCCTGCACGTTGAAGCGGGTGGCGTCGAAGCGCTCGCCGAATTCACCGGCAGTCTCGAACACCCATCGCGCCGCATCCTCGTGTTCCGGGTGCTGCTGGTCGGCCAGGATCTGCACCAGGCGGGCGTACCCGGGCGGCCCGCCGGAGTCCTCCACGGGTCCGCGGTTGGCGCCGTCCAGGCACAGGAGTTGGCCGCGCTCCAGTTCAGCGGGCCCCACCAGTTCCGTGCGGTGGGTCCAGCCGTCGCCAAAGTCATACTCGTAGTCGAACACAGTGCCCGGCTTCTGCGGGTCCAGCAGATCTGAAAGCACGACGGCGGCAGGCGACTCGGCGTCAGAATTTTCAGTTACGCCGTCGGGACCCATAACAACGCGTGGTTTCCCGGCGGGATCCACGGCGCGGACGCCGTACAGGTGCCGGTCCTCCCAGCCGAAGACTGCCTGCAAGGCCAGGTGGAACTGCTGGATGGTCAGGGCAGCGGGAACACGCAGCCGTCGCCAGATCAGCGGCTCGGAATCCTCGATGGTAATGCGGAGGTCGAAAGCGGGGACAGTGCCGGCTGAATGCATAGGGGCCATCTTTCCAGAGGGAACCGCCGGATGTGGCGTCAGGCCCTTCGTAGCACGCGCGGGTTAAACAAAAGCAGGGCCGGTCAGTGACCGGCCCTGCTCAAAAATTGAAACCCTGAGGCCCCAGTTTCCCTAAGAAATTAGAGAGCCTGGATGTTGGTGGCCTGGGGACCCTTGGGGCCCTGCTCGGTTTCGAAGGAAACCTTCTGGTTCTCTTCGAGGGAGCGGAAGCCGTTGGAGTTGATCGCAGAGTAGTGTGCGAAAACATCCTGTGAAGAGTCATCGGGGGAAATGAAGCCGAAGCCCTTTTCAGCGTTAAACCATTTGACGGTACCAGTAGCCATTATTTTTGTCCTTCGTGAAGGTGGAGGAAAAGTCCCGACTTTCGGGTCCTCCGGTGTGGGGTGTTCAAAACCGCTACTTCAGAAGAACGCGGACTTTCGACCGCGCGTACTGCCTGAACTACCAACTGCATAAACACAACAACAGGATCAACAGTACAGGAGTTTTGGCAGACGGATTACCACAGCGGCCGGACCGGAGTATTCTGCGAACAGATCCACTCCTTCCGGACCACTTGGAGCACCCCATGGACACAACGACGTCGTCCAGCGCCCACGGTGACCGCCGCGCTTCCGGGTTGCCGGAGCGGGTGGACACCCTGGTCATTGGGGCCGGACAGGCCGGGCTGGCCACCAGTTACTGGCTCACCCAGCTCGGCGTGGAGCATCTGGTGCTGGAGCGGAGGGACGGGATCGGCGGGGCGTGGCAGGACAGGTGGGACTCGTTCTACCTGAACACGCCAAACTTTTTCTGCAGACTCCCCGGGCTTGGGTACGAGGGCTCCGAGCCGGACGCTTTCATCCCCCGCAATGCCGTCGTCGACCTTTTCCGCGACTACGCCCGGCGGATCGCCGCGCCGGTGCAACTGGGAACGGCCGCCACCCGGATCAGCGGGGCGGCGGGCGCCTTCACGGTGGAAACGACGAGGGGACAGCTGGCCGCGGCAAACGTAGTCCTCGCCAACGGCGCGTTCCAGCGACCGCGTATCCCCACGGCGTCGGCGGACATCCCCGCCCGTATCAAGCAGCTGCACAGCCACGACTACCGCAACGCCACGCAACTGCCCGACGGCGCCGTCCTGGTGGTGGGCACCGGCCAGTCCGGCGGCCAGATCACCGAGGACCTGCTGGCCGCCGGCCGCCAGGTGCACCTGTCCGTTTCATCGTGCCCGGAAGCGCCCCGCCGGTACCGCGGCCGGGACCTCCTCCACTGGATCCTCGAGCTGAACCTGCACGGCTCCGAGCACGGCATCAACGGCTTCCAGGTGGCCAACCTCCCCTCCCCCGCCGGCCGATTCCTGTGCAACCCGCTGATCTCCGGCAACGACGGGGGCCACAGCATCCATGTGCGGGAGCTGGGGCGCCGCGGCGTGCGCCTGCACGGCCGCTTCGAGGGAGCGGACGACGGCGTCCTCATCTTCAGCGACGACCTCCCCGAACGTCTCGCGCTGGTGGAGGCCGGGTTCAGCCCACGCCTGCGGCTGGCCGATGCCTACATCGAGGCCCTCGGCATTGATGCACCGGCCGCGGATCCGGTCCCGGACGATCCCTGGCTTCCCCCGGAGCCCGGGGCGCGGCTGGACCTGGCCGCGGAGGACATCCGGTCCATTATCTGGGCCACCGGCTACAGCATGGACTTCAGCTTCCTCGACTTCCCGGTGCTGGATCAATGGAACTATCCCCGGCACAACCGGGGCGTCACCGAAGTGCCGGGCCTCTTCGCCGTCGGGCTGCCCTGGCTGACGAGGCATGCCTCGGCAACGCTTGGCCTGGTGGGCGAGGACGCCGGGTACGTGGCGGAGCAGATCGCCGCCCGGCACGCTTAAACCCACTCCAAGCCGCCACGCGAAATGGCACTTCGCGGCAATGTTGTGGGGAAACATTGCCGCGAAGTGCCATCTCGGGTGAAGGGCCGGCTACATGATGCCGGTGGGTACCAGCAGTGCCCAGGCCAGGGCCGGTGCAACCAGCACCACGCCGCCGGCGTACATCATGAGCTGCTTGTAGACGCGCTGCCGGTCGTCGTCGCGGGCGTTCGCGACCACCAGGGCGCCGTCGGTGGAGAAGGGCGAAACATCCACCACGGTGGCCGCAATGGCCAAGGCGGCGACGGTGCCGGAGGCGCTCAGGGTGCTGCTGGCGAGCAGCGGGCCGGCAAGCGGGATGAACGCTGTCAACAGTGCGGTGGAGGAAGCGAAGGCGGAGCCCACGCCGATCACGTAGCAGAGGACCAGGGCCACCAGCAGGGGCGCACCGAGTGCCAGGGCCTGTTCGGCGAGGGTGTCGATGACGCCGACGTGCTGCAGCAGCGAGACGTAGGTGATCATGCCGGCCACCAGCAGGACGGTGGACCAGGAGACACCGCCGATGAACGTCTGGTGTTCCTTGATGTTGATGAAGGCGAGCAGGAGCCCGGCGGACAGGGCCACGAAGCCGATGGGCATATGGAAGCCCAGGGTGCAGACGAGCATCGCGCCGATCAGGACCAGGGTGAGGATCTGCTGGCCGTGGGGACGGCCGGTGCTGGTGGTGTCCACGTCGGCAAGCTGGCCGCCTTCGCCGTCCCGCAGTTTGCCGAGGAGGCTGAACAGCACAATGGTCAGGACGGAAAGGATCAGGTTCAGGGCGAAGCTGGCAATGAAGAGGGCGCCCTGCGAGATGGGGAAGCCGTTTTCAACGGCGATGTTGTGCACCAGGACGCCGGCCACGGACAGCGGGGAAAAGCCGCCGGCGTGGGCGCCGTTGATGATGAACGCGCCCATAACCACAGGGTGGATGCGGGATTCGTAGGCGAAACCAAGGGCTGCCGGTGCCAGCAGGGCGACGGCGGCCGGCGAGAAGGTGCCCAGCGAGGTGAGCGCGGCAGCGATCAGGAAGAAGACCCAGGGCAGCAGCATGGTTTTGCCCCTGACCAGGCGGACGCAGGTCTGGACGATGATGTTGATGGTGCCGTTCCGCTGGGCCATGCTGAAGAAGTAGGTGACGCCGATGATGGTCAGGACGATGCTGGCCGGGAATTCCTCCAGGATCTGCTTGTCCGTCATCCCAAGCATGAAATAGCCGACGCCGAAGGAGGCCACCAGCCCCATCACGCCGATGTTCAGCGGCCACTTGGTGGCCACAACGAACATCACCACGAGGATGACGAGCGGGATGATCTGTACGGCTGTCATGGTGTGCTCCGGGTCCGTGGCGGCCCCCTGGTTGAGGAAGCCACCCCCCAGCACGAGGGCAGCCAGGCCCAGGATTGCGAGTCCGGCCACCACCATCAGTAGGATACGGCGGCGGCGGTTGGGACGCGGTGACTGTTGGTCCCGGGTCTCCTCGAGAGTGTCAGTGGGGCGTTGCGCTGTTTTGGTCATGGCTTACTCCTCATTGAGTGGCTCCCGCGAGGACGGCAGGTGCAGCGCTGCCGGAAACCTCGGGGAGGTGGATGATGGTGGTGGCGATGGTGCGGGCGGTGCGGTCGACGCCGACGAGCAGGCTCCCGGCGTGGTCCTCGCTCCAGGTTTCAATCACCCCGGCGGGGGTCCGCAGCCGCAGGGTGTCGCCCTGCGTACCGCCCGTGATGGTGTGCAGCACGGTGCCCGGTGTCCGGGCGGCCAGGGTCAGGGCGATGCTTCCGGTGATGGCCAGGGCCGGGTGGGGCCTGCCCATGGAGAGCATCATGACGTTGACGTCGGCGCTTGCTTCGGCGTCTGCAGGGGCGGCAACGATGGCGAGCTTGGGGATGGCCCGGGCAGCTTCGGCGGGAGTGGGAGCCAGCCCCATCCGCACGGCCGCCTGGCGCCGGATCTGTTCCAGGGTGTCCAGTTGCAGTTCCACACCTGCGCGCCACGTCTCGTAGCGGGCGGTGTCCAGGCCCAGCTCCTCGGCGCGGACCATCACCACCGGCGCTCCGGCGTCGACCATTGAAACGGTCCAGTTGGTCCCGCCGGCGGTGATGGTGTCCGTTGCCGCGCCGGTGGGAAGCAGTGCCCCGGTGGTTTTGCCGGCGGGGTCCTGGAAGCCCAGGCCCACGGGGTATCCAGGGAACGGGACGCCGGGCATCTGTCCTTCCGGGATGACCGGCAGGGCACCGTCCGGGGTGGGCACGCGCTGGACGATGACCTGGTTGGTGTTGGTGTTGCGGGTGACAATCCGGGTGATGTCCCCGGTAGGTACAACCCAGCCCTTCTCGATCGCGTACAGGCCCACCACTGCGGAGCCGTTCCCGCAGTTGCTTCCCCAGTCCACGCCGGCTTCTTCGATGCCCACCTGCGCGAAGGTGTATTCGACGTCGATATCGCCGTCCGTGGGCCGGTGCAGAATGATTGCCTTGCTGGTGGTGGAAGTGGCTCCGCCCACGCCGTCTATCTGGCGGGGGTCCGGACTTCCGAACAGCCGGGGCAGCAGCTCATCGAGGCTGGCACCTCCCTCCTGAAGATGCTCCGCTTCGAAGACCCAGCACTTGCTGGTGCCTCCGCGCATCCATTCCGCTTCGATCTTCATCGACTTCCACCTCTCCTTCGCCTCAAAACTGTTGAGGGCCTACGAAAAGGTTGAGCCAGATCACACTTTAGGACAATGTTGGATAGTTGCATGGGGATGTAGAGTTACTTCATTCAGTGACACTAAAGGGCGTCGGGCATGGGATCGACCGTCCCGAACGTCGGTGTAGTGCGGGAAAGCACGCGGAATCCCGGACACATTGCAGTGAATTAACGAAAAGCACAGAGAGGCGAACGGATGCTTAACGAAGAGGAGCAGCCTCTGTTCGATATCCGGCGGCTGGCCCTGCTCCTGGAGGTGGTGGAGCAAGGATCGATCACTGCCGCGGCCGAGCTGATGATGTACACGCCCTCGGCTGTCTCGCAGCAGCTGCGCAAGCTGGAACAGGAAGTGGGGCAGCCCCTGCTCAACCGCCGTTCGCGCGGGGTGGTGCCTACAGAGGCCGGGCAGGTATTGGCCGGGCATGCCCGCAAGATAGTCCACCAGATGAAGGCGGCGCAGTCGGACCTGGGCCAGATCGCCGGGCTGAAGCGCGGATCGCTGACGGTTGGCACGTTCCCCACCCTTGCCGGTTCCTTCCTGCCCATCGTCATCCGGACCTTCAAGAAGCGTTACCCGGCAATCGGCCTTTCACTCCGCAGCGCCCGCTTCGACGAACTCGTGGCAGACCTGGAGTCCGGCGTCACGGGCCTGTGCCTGCTGTGGGACTACCCCTGGAACCGTTTCGAGGACGAGTCCATCCGGGTCACCGAGGTCTTCCAGGAGAGCACTGTGATCCTGGTGGCGCGCGGGCACAAGCTGGCAGGACGGGACCAGGTGAGCATGGAGGACCTGCGCAACGAGTCCTGGATCGTCCGGGCAGAGGCCCACCCGGTGGTGGAAGTCCTGCAGCGTTCCGCCCACGACGCCGGCTTCGAACCAACCATTGGTTTCCTGGCCAACGACTACCAGGAAGCCCAGGCGATGGTGAGCGTGGGCATGGGCGTGGCCATGGTGCCCAAAACCGCCGTATCACTCCAGCATCCCGACGTGAGGGTGCTCAGCTTGGGCTCCGCGGCACCCCTGCGGCGAATCCTGCTGGCCCAGCGCCAGGATAAGGTCTACGCCCCGGCCGAGGTCGCCTTCCACTCGACGCTGCTTGAGGTTGCCCGCGAACGGGCCGCGGACTACCTCTAGCTTTTCGGGCTGACGCGCGCCGTCTCGGGTTGCTACAATTGCTACGGAGGCTGGCCATGACAACAATTCCCCATCGCGAATTGCGTAACCAGAGCAGCAAGATCCTGGAACGCGTGACGAACGGCGAAACGATCGACGTTACGAACAATGGCGAAATCGCAGCGACAATGATTCCGCCGTCAATCTCCCCTTTTGAACGTCTCTTGCTGGCCGGTCAGGTCAGGCCGGCAAGGCCAGGCCGAGTTGACTTCCGGACCCTGCCCCGCATCACATCGAAGGTGGGCACAGCGGAGATCCTGGACGACCTTCGAGGGGACCGTTGATCTATGTCGACACCTCAGCCGTTCTAAAGCTGGTGGTGGCGGAAGAAGAATCCGCGAGTGTTGCAGATTACCTCTCCGAGGCCGCGGCCAGAGGGGATAACCTCGTCGCATCGATGCTCCTCTATACCGAACTACATTCCGCGGGGCACCGTCGAAGGATCCCTACCGGACTGGTCAACGACGTCTTGGCCGGGATCAATCTCGTTGACCTGGCGAGATCCGACCTTATGTTTTCGGCCGCGATGCCGGGCCATTTGCGCAGTGCAGACGCCATCCATCTGGCCACCGCTATCCGGCTGCAAGCCGATCTGCTCGTTGCTTATGACACAGAACTGTTGGCCGCAGCCGTCGAGGCTGGCCTTGACGTCGCCTCACCTTCCCATCAGCCTGGACACTGACGCTTTGGCAATCCAACAACCCTCCTGGCGCATCGAGATGTGTGGGGCACGGAGCCGTCGCCGTCCAAGGCGCCGTTGGGCCGGCTGACGGCGGAAGAGTCTGCCCTCTATACGGCGCTGGCCAACGACGCTTTCGGCGCCTCCATCAGGCTGGAGCAGGAGCTGATCCGTTGGGACTGGGCGCTTGGGAAACTCCATCGTTGAGCGGATGTAAATCCGTTATCGGCCAAGCCCCAGAAAGACCACAAGGGACTGCTCCACAGCGCCCATGGTCCTGGAATCAATCCTTCCAATCCGCTCTCCGAGGTTGGAGCGCCGTACCGTGGCCAGCTTATCCACCATGATTTGACTGACCTGCTGAAGGCCGCTCAGGCGCCCGGGCTCTACGGTCAACCGCAGCAGCTCGCCACGATTCACTCCGGCCAGTCTTCCGATATCTGCTCGATGAAGTCCTGGTCGTCAGTAGCGCGGTCTGAAGCGGCAACGGCCAGTGCTTGCATCCACCGGCCGCACTGCCTCCTAATCCAGCGCCGGCGAGTATGCGGTAAACCCCTCCCGCAGCCGGACCCCGGAGGAACCAATCATCAAAATGTCCTCCCACAGCACCAGGAACGAACCCCGGTGCCGCCACCGGAAGATCGAAGGCAGCGGCCAGGGCTGCCGCAGGACCGTCCGCTCATAGCCCAGGAACGAGGCCGCACTGTGCGGGCTGACCACGAGACCGAGCAGGCGCGCTTCGGCCAGAAGCTGCCCCGGCCCGCCGTCCACCACAAACCGCGCGTCGGCCACCCTGCCCAGGCGCGCGCCGCCGTCGTCATGGACATCCACGCCCAGCAGGTCACCGAGGATCATGGCGGCCTCCCGGGATCCGCGCGATGATCTTGTCCCGGATCCAGCGCTCCACCCAGCCGGCGTCCAGGTGCTCGCCGCTGACGCCCAGTTTCAGCACGACGCCGACGTCGGACACGTCCTTCCAGGGAATGCGGATCAGCCGGGACGACGGCGGCCTGCCGCCAAAGATGCGCGTCCCCAGCACCGGCCCGGTCAGCAGCGCCGTCAGGACCGGCGCGGGTGTGCCCGGTGCCAGCTCCACGTCCAAAGCAGGCCCGCTTAACTCAAGGTCGTCCACGGTGGTGACCGGGACGCCGTCGTTATCCAGGACCTGCCGGTCCAGCAGATGCAGCTGCGCATCCAGGAGGCGGCCCGCCACGGGCGGAGCAGGCGCGAGCCGGCGGGGCTTCACGATCCGGCTCCCGTCATGATCATCAGGGGAATCGCCGCCAGGGAGGCCGCCAGGATGATCACCAGGTAGACCATGGCCAGCACGTTGACCGGGCGGCCGTTGACATGTTGGCCCATGTATTGCGGATCGTTGGCCACAATCAGGATGGGGAGGTATGTCAACGGAAGGGCGATTGCGGAAAAGACCACCGAGTATTCGGTGACCAGCACCGGGTCCACGCCGGTAGCCAGGACCGCCAGCCCAATGAACAGGCAGATGATCATGGCCAGGTGGAAGCGGGCGGCCTGCGCCGGGCGGCGGAACTTGCCCCAGGACCAGCCGAAGAACTGGGCCAGGGTGTACCCGCTGGACAGGGTGGTTTCGAGGGCCGCGCCAAAGGTGGCGGCCACCAGGCCCACCAGCACAAATGCCAATCCCACCTTGCCTGCGCCTTCGGCCACCGGGAGGACCACCTGGGACAGTGACGTCACGGCGATCCCGGCCGGAAGGAGCACCACGGCGGCGCAGCCGGCGATTGCCACGGACAGCAGCCCGCCCAGCGGAAAGCCCACCAGCACGTTGACTCGCGACTGCACCAGGTCCCTGATGGACCACCCCTCCTCCACCGCTCCGGAGGAGAAAAAGAACACCTCGTACGGTGTCATGGCCGCGCCGAACAGGGCAATGGCGTAATACCAGTAGGTGGGCGCCGTTTCCTCGGCGGGTACGGCGGGCGCCAGGGCCTGCCCGGCGAGGCTCCCCCAGTCAGGTTTGAGCAGGAACAGTGCCACTGCAAACACGATCAGGGTCAGGCCCAGCAGCCCGGTGACGTTCTCCATGATGGAGAACTTGACCCGCCACACCACCAGCCACACGGCGAGCGCCGCCACCGGGATCCACAGCAGGTAGTGGACGCTGCTGGCCAGCTGGAGGGCCAGGGCCACGCCGCCGATTTCCGCCGTCACGGTCATCAGGTTGATCAGGAACGACGCCGAGAGGTTGGCCAGCCCCGCCCGCGGCCCCAGCCGTTCACGGATCACCTCGAATGTGGCCCGGCCCGATGCCGCAGCCACCCGCCCGGACATGTTGGCGAACAGGCAGATGCCCAGCACGCCCACTCCCACCACCCATACCAGTGACAGGCCAAAGCGGGAACCCACGACGGCGTTGGTCACCAGGTCGCCGATGTCCACAAATCCGCCGATCGCCGTCAGGATGCCCAACGCGACGCCCAGGAGCCGCTTCATTTTCCGCCGCCCTTCGCCATCAGCGCGGACAGCCGGTCCACCGCTTCGGCCAACTCCCGGTCGCCGTCAGTGAGGGAGGGATCGCCGTCGTCGGACGCTACGGCATCCCGGGCGGTGGTGAGGCTGGCGGTGCAGCCGTTCAGGACGGAAAGCGCCTCCTGCACTGCCTCCCTTTCTTCTGCGCTGCCGGGCGCCAACCGGAGCACTGAGTCCCGGCTGGTCTGCAGTTCTTTGAGTGCGTCGTCCAATGCGGTGGCGGTGGCGGCTTTGGTGAGCCTGCCCGCGGAATCCAGCCGGACTGCGAGCTGCGCCGTGGCCAGGGCGGAGTGGCTGTCCTCAACGGCGGTGGAGATGGTGCTGCTTGCCCCGCCGCAGCCGGCGAGGACGGCAAGTGCGGCGAGGCAGGCGGCGCACGTCAATCGCCCCTTCAGCACTGGTCCCCTCAGCACTGCGCGCCTCCAGCCTCCGGTGCTCACCCCGTGGTCTTAGCGCCCCTCAGCAAACCGCCGAATTAGTTGCCTTGAGCTAGGTATAGCACTCCGGGGACGCATGTGGCGGGGATTGAGCTGGGGAAGTTTTGATGGCCAGGGAGCAGCATCATCCGGCCACGAAAATTCTTTGGCAACAACCCATCCCGGGTGCCTTGGACCGCGAATTGCTGGCATAAGCACATGGATCGCCAGGACGGGCTGATCCATACACATAGATCGCATTCAGGAGTTCACCATGGCAACACACACCAGCACCGGCATGGCCGCACGCACCAACGTCCAGAAGGCATCGATCGTTGTGGGAGCGGTGTTCATGCTGGTCGGCGTCCTGGGCTTCGTTCCGGGCATCACCAGCAACTTCGACCAACTGCACATCGCCGGCCACCACTCGGAGGCCATGCTGCTGGGCCTCTTCCAGGTCTCGGCCCTGCACAACATCGTCCACCTGCTCTTCGGTGCAGCGGGCATTGCCCTGGCCAGGAGCGCCGCGGGAGCCCGCTCATTCCTGCTCTACGGCGGGGTCATCTACCTGGTCCTGTTCATCTACGGCCTGGTGGTCCCCCAGGATTCCGCCGGCAACTTCGTGCCCCTCAACGGCTTCGACAACATCCTGCACCTGCTGCTCGGCGTGGGGATGATCGCCCTGGCCGTGATCCTCACAAAGGGCCGCACCACCGCCCGCGCCTAGACGTCCCCGCGGCAACCCGCCGCATCCGCACAGTTAATGGCCCCGGCCGCAGCTTCCACTGCCGCCGGGGCTCTTCACGTTCCGGACGTGCCACGGCGGGCGTAGCATCCTCCCATGGAACCAGTTCGGGCCATCCTTCTACCCGGGAGCGTGCTTCCCGCCCAGCCCGCGTACGGTGCGCTGATCGAGGCTTTGGGGCCGGAGGTCCATGCCGCCGCCAAGGACCTGGAACTCTACGCCGGCGACGCTCCCCCGCCCGGGTGGAACCTGGACACCGAGATCGACGGCATCCTGCGCGAAGCGGACGCACGGGACTGGGACACGTTCCACCTGGTGGGCTATTCCGGCGGCGGATCGGCCGCTTTGGCCTTCACCGCGAAGCACGGCGGGCGGCTGCTCAGCCTGGCCCTGCTGGAGCCGGCGTGGGCAGGGAGCTGGGACTGGAGTCCCGCCCATGCGCAGCTGTGGAAGCAGTATGACCAGCTGGACGCGCTGCCGCCACAGGAGTTCATGCCCGCGTTTATGCGGCTGGGAGTTAAGCACGACGTCGTCCTGCCGCCACCGCCGCAGGGTCCCCCGCCGCCGTGGATGGCAAAGCGCCCCGCCGGCATCAGGGCGTTCGTGGAAACCTTCAAGTCCTATGATCTTGACCGTTCGCGGCTGGCCGCTTTCACCAGGCCGGTGCTCTTTATCCTTGGCGGGCTGAGCAACCCTGACGACTACGCGGACAATGCGGAGCGCCTCGCCAGGGTCTTCCCCGACTTCCGGCTTGAAGTATTTCCGCAGCGGCACCACTTCGACCCGCCGCACCGGATCGAGCCGGACCGGGTGGCAGCGTTGTTGCGGGAGCACTGGGACCGGGCGGAGGGCCTAGCCGCATAGACGGAGTGGGACTTTCTACCGTTTGGAACGCGTCCCCGAGTCCGTGCTTGTCCCGGTTGTCGGCACGAAGTTCCAGTCGAAGGACCCGTCCCCGTGCAGCGTCAGCCGAAGGAACCCGTGGGTGTCGCTGAACCGCTTCTCAATGTACCGCGGACTGCTGATAAAGGACCGGAGGCTGGTGCCTCCCGTGGAAACCTGGAACGCGGTCATCCCGTCATCGACGCAGTCGTCAGAGTTATTCACCGGGCATGACCGCTCGTAGTTGTGTTGTGACGCTGACAGGGTCAGCCGGACCCGGTACTTCCACATCACGTCGACCCACGGCTTGTGGTCAGCGGCCCGCTCATGCTGGTCCGTGTTAGAGGTGAAATACGGTTCGTGGTACACCACGGCCAGATGCTTGCCAGCCTCCTTGGCTGCGGCGAGGTCCTGGTCCAGCCATGTGGTCAGCTCCCGGGCCCTCTTGGGGTTGTACTTCCACTGCGCGGACGACAGGAACGCGAAATGCCAGTTCCCGAAGTCCTTCGAGTACGGTTCCCCGTTCGAGATGGAACCACGCTCCTGGTTGATCGCAGCCTTCTCCGGTGACCCAGGGCACCGGCCATCCATGAAGTTGTCCAGGTCTGCATTGCGTCCGGGTTCCCAGTCGTGGTTAGGGGCCGACACCCAGTACAACTTGGGCAGGGTGCCGCCCCACAGCGTCTTCCAGTAGTCCACGTAGTCTTTGCACCGCGCGGTGCTGTACTGAAAGTCCCCGAGCCCCAGGAAAGCGTCAATCTCGTTGTTCTCCACGAGCCGGGTGATCTCCGCAGCGTTCCGGCCTGACGGGCTGTCCGGGTCAACATTCCCGGCGTCGTTCATGTCGCCCACAGCGGCGATGTGGACATCAGGCACAGGAGACGCGGGCGGTTTGGGAGTGCCCGTGCACCCGGCGGCGGAGAACGCCAGAAGGGCTGCGAAGATTGCCGCCGCGCCCCGGAGGGATCTGCGGCGAGGGACTGCTGACTCCAACCGATACCCCCTTCGAGAAGCCGAACCGAGGCCTGGCGCGTGAACCACAGGCAAGGCCCGGCACCTTCAGTATTCCTCAGGCGGCATTCCCATGCACGGACTGGCTGTCAAGGCGCGCCGGGCTTGGGTAACGCCACTACCGGGGCCGCGGCTACCAACGCCGCCATCGCTTCCACTGCGGCTTCTTCGGCAAGCCCGTTGCTTTGGCAGAGGGAGTGCCAGGTCCAGAAAGAGACAGCGTGGCCAACAAGGGCCCGCAGGGTCTGGCTGTCCCGGTGGTCCGTAAAGGGCTCTGACAGTACGTCCCGAAAATGCTCATCACGGTCCTGCAGGCTGCGGCGCAGCCCCTCGGGCAGCACTTCCTTGTCCCGATAGAGCCGCAGGAGCATGTCTGCGCCGTCGCGGTAGAAACGGTATATATCGGACAGGCCCAGGCGCAGGCGGCCGTCCGGGTCTGCGGTCTTCGACCATGCCGCGGGGTCCGGGAGTTGTTGATTGGACCGCCAGTGAGCCGAACAGGCGTTGTAGAGATCAGCCGCGTCCGGGAAGTGCTTGTAAACGGTCAACCGGGTTACTCCCGCCTGCTCGGCAATCCCGGCAATCGTGGTGCGTGCCGGGCCGATGGTGGCGTGGAGGCGGGAGGTGGCCTCGACAATGCGTTGGCGCGTGCTGTCCATCTGGTCCGCGCGCTTGCGCATCTGATATTGCCGGGCTTTGGCTGAACGCTGCTGTTCACTCAAAGTATTGACTCAGCCCTTTCCCCTGCGGATAATTCGATATACACCAGTGTATATCCAAACTGGCGCCCACCAATTGTGAAAGGGATCCGTCATGGAACAAGATGAGGCTCCACGGCTGACTGTCGTGGAGCCGGGGCAGGGACGCGAAGCACCGCTGGGAACCATCGGCGTCGTATTTAAACTCTTCGGCGCAGACACCCATGAACAGCTATCCATCGTGGAGCATCCCTTCCCCGTGGGGGCTTTGGTGCCTCCCCACATCCACACGCGTGAGGATGA
Source organism: Pseudarthrobacter sp. fls2-241-R2A-168 (assembly GCF_030209335.1). Taxonomy (NCBI): domain Bacteria; kingdom Bacillati; phylum Actinomycetota; class Actinomycetes; order Micrococcales; family Micrococcaceae; genus Pseudarthrobacter; species Pseudarthrobacter sp. fls2-241-R2A-168. The sequence continues at coordinate 36,646 of NZ_JARVSG010000042.1, read as the reverse complement.
ATACTCCATCGTTCTCGAAGGGGAAATCGGATTCCGGTCCGGTGAGCGGCAGGCCGTTCTGGGTGCAGGCGGATACATCACCAAACCTCGGAATGAACTGCACACCATGTGGAATGCCGGCAAAGTACCCGCCCGCATGATCGAGATCATCAGCCCTGCGGGTTTTGAACACTTTTTCTGGGGCCTCGCCGATCACCTCGAGGCCGGCCCCCCGGATCCCGGGCTCATCGAAAAACTTGCTGCCGATTTCGGGCTCCAGTTCGCCGAAGCACCTTGGCTGCCCGACATCATTTCGCGCTACAACCTGACCCCGCCCCGATAAAGGGCCCTGGCAATGCAGGCCCAAGCCGTCGCTCACCGGCTTCGGATGCGGCGCGCGGTATCAGCCACCGTGAAAGCACCGGGCTGGCTCTTCCCAGGCGGAATGGCCACGGCGTTCATTGTGTTTCTGCACGTCCTTGGATGGGGCGGCGTCCTACTGCTCGCTCCGCCTCCAAAGTCCGGACCAGGGTTCACCTTGGCCGGGCTTGGGCTGACGGCATACCTGTTGGGACTCCGCCACGCTTTCGATGCCGACCACATCGCCGCGATCGACGGGGTGACGCGCACACTGATTCAACAGGGCCGCCCCGCCGCATCTGTCGGATACTGGTTCTCCCTGGGCCACTGCTCATTGGTCTTTGTGTTGTCCGGACTGATAACGCTGGGAATCCACAGCTTTGCCGCCGCTCCATCCCTGGAGGGGGCCGTCCCCCAGGCGTTTGGGCCGGCAGGGGCGCTGGTGGCAGGCCTGTTCCTCTACGTCATCGGCCTCGCCAATCTCAAAGCGCTGCTTGGCGCCTTCAGAAGGCAGGCCCCTCCCCGGGCAAGCCATGGCGAGGGAACATTTCCCGCAGTCAGAACGCCGGTAAGCATGCTGCTGTCCCGAACGTCCTGGGTGGTGGACAGGCCCGGCGGAATGTTCCTGGTGGGAATGCTTTTTGGACTGGGGCTGGACACAGCCCTGGAGGTCGCCTTCCTTTGCGTTACGGCAGGAGGACTGCTGTTGACCGCCCCCTACGCGGGCCTGGTGCTGCCGGTTCTTTTTGCCGCCGGCATGATGCTGCTCGACAGCCTCAACGGCTGCTTCATGAGCGCCGCCTACAGTTGGGCCTCACTTCGGCCCGCAGGAAGGAGCTACTACAACGCCGTCGTCACGGGCATAGCGGTCGCGGCCGCCTTCGCGGTCGGATCCTTGCAGTTGGCGTCAGCCGTGGCGGGCGCTGCGTGACTCCATTGGATTCAGGCGGTTGACCGGCGACTGGATCCTTCGCTGTCCTGTTGTCCAACAAACCCGTCACACCGGTAGGCTGGAAATCCCAGACCCACGAAGCGAGGCATAACGTGCACCAGGACGCCGCCCGGTTCCTGTCCCAGCCGGTGGCCGCCCAGCCCGGCTCCCCCCTCCGCGTGGCGGTGTACTCCCGGATCGCCGAGGCCATCCGCAACGGACTCCTCACGCCCGGCTCCATGATCCCCACAGAAACCGAACTCGGGGCGGACATGAAAGTCAGCCGCACAGTGGTCCGCGAAGCCCTCATGCTGCTGGAGGAGGACGGGCTCATCAGGGCGAGGCGCGGCGTCGGCCGTTTCGTCTCGGACACCCTCCCCCGCATCGGCATCGAACGCATCCGCCCCTTCGAGGAAGTCCTCGGCACTGCCGGACAACAGCTCGAGGTCAAGCGCGTCCAGGTGGTGCGCCAGCCCGCGTCCGAGTTCGCCGCGCCAGGCGTCGGCGTCGAGCCGGGCACCGACTGCTGGCTCTGGGAATCTGTCCTGATCCGCGACGGCGAGGCCATCGCCCACCTGCAGGAAAACATTTCCGCCCAGCCGGTCAGCCTCGGCACCGGCCCTGCCGCGCCTTTGGACATAGAGGACGACGGCGGCAGTACTTTGCTTGCCTCCCTCAACAAACAGCTGGGCCGGCTTCCCGGTCCGGGCGAGTGCCAGATCAGCCTGAGCCAGGTGGGGCCCAGCCGCGCCAAGCTGCTGGACCTCCGCCCGTCGGATCCTGTGCTGGTCCTCACGCAGTACGTCAGGTACGGCAACCAGCCCTTTTACCTGGCCAAATGCCTGGTGGCCGCACGGGCCGGGCACCTTTCCGTGATGCAGTCCCTCCAGTCCTGACGGACACCGGCGTCCGGGTCTTTTGGTCGGGGACTTTTCGGCGGCCGAACTGCACCTAGCGTCCAGCCGCATACACACGGACCCAGTCCACCCGCATCTCGCCGGGGCCGTCGGGAGTCCCGTCCGGGAACCAGTCCAGTTGAAGTGTCTGGTGCATCGACGCTGGAGGCTGGTGCGCAGGGTCGGTGTCCTCAAACCACTTCACGCCGTCGATGTAGCCGACCATTCCATTCGGCGACCAGTCAACCGCGTAGTTGTGGAACTGGGAAATGTCCAGGACCATGGACCCTGACGTCTGCGAGTTCGTGCATCCATAGTGGTGGAAGAACTTGATCAGGTTCCAGTCACCGGTGGTTTCCGCGTAGTCGATTTCGCCTTCACATGGCCAGTTTCCACTGTCCGGCCACAGAAGGGACACCAAACGGTATTCGTTGTCACCGGACCCCGCCGCACGGATCTCCCACCGCCCATACTTCTGGCGTGCGAACTTGGCGGACATGCCGGCGGTAGTTCCGTCCGGTGTCCCGGTGATGACCATCGTGGAACCATTCACGGCAGCCTGCTGCGGACTCCGGATACCGTTGCCTCCGTGCCCCAGGCTGTTGTAGACGTTCCACTTCGTGGCGTCCGGGGCACCTGCATAATTGAACTCGTCGCCGGCAACAGGCGCGCCCCAGCCATGGAGCACCGCGGCCTCGGTGGAGGAACCCGTGTCCGGCGCGGTGGTCACCACCAGCCGGGGCCGGAGGGTGGAACTAGGGGATTCCTTTGATTTGAATCCGATCCACTTCTGCGCTCCGCTTTCCAGCTTGAAGTTCTGTTCGCCTCCTTTTGCGCTGACGCCCTGGGTCACATCCCATTCAACCCAGGAGCCCGTGCGGAAGCCTCCGGCTCTCCCCAGCCATGTCCCGGCCGCGGGTGCGTTATTCCAGGTGAGTCCCCGTTCGGTCCAGCCCCCGGATGTGGTGGAAACATCCACGAACTGGGTGGACGTCGCAGACGCCTCCGAATAAGCCCGCAGTTTGGCAGAAACAACGTGTTGGCCGGCAGGAACCTGAACGTTGAACCGCAGGAACGTGTGCCGCCAGATGCCCGCGCGTCCCTCGGTAGACAAGCGGGCGCTGGTCCCGAAGTTCGTGGCCGGCCTGTCCCGCTGAGTGTAGGTGTCCATGGTGGCCACCGAGGTGATTGTTGCCGCATTTGCCGTTGTGGGTGCCATGATGGCGAACCCAGCCAGCAGACAAAGGGAGGAGGCTATGGCCAGGCATCTACGCCTGAACGTCAACCCGCCGCCTGACAAGGCTGAAGATCGTCTCAGACCCCAAGGCAGGGGGTTTGCGAAGCCAGCGGACGGAGCATTCATGTTGATCGCTGTTTCTACTGGGGACTTATGCATCGAACTGGCAAAGCGATGGCCGGCCCAGAAACAACCACCGCCACATGCCAGGTATGCAAAGCGTAGGCCGGGTGCGAAAAGGTGCGCAATCAATCCCCTATACCCAATTCCTGGGGTGATTAAATCCCTGTACCGGGCGGTGAAATGTACTTACGCCCCCAGCAAACCGGAGCCCATTGTGCCCCATTGCGGGCAGCGGCTACGATGCTGGCGGGGAGAGGGCCTGGTCTGCCATAACGAGCGCAAAGGGGCCCACCGATGACCGACTTCTTCACCATGCAGCCCGGCGAGACCGCAGCTCCGCTGCCAGCCGGACCCATCCTGTGCGGCGGGACCGCCGGCATGCGGCGCATTCACCGCTTTTTCCTGTGGGCCTATGAGGAGGCGCCCGGGCTTGTGCGCTCCGCCGCAGCCGGAGACACTGCCCGCGCAGCCTACGTGGGCGACGTGCTGGGAAACTTCGACAAGGTGCTCCACATCCATCACGAAGGCGAGGACCTGCTCATGTACCCGCCGATGAAGGAGCGGGCACCGGGCTGCGCGCTCCACGTGGCGCAGATGCTCGAGCAGCACCGGCAGGTCACCCAACGCCTCGAGGCCATCGAGCCGCTCCGCCTGCAATGGATGCAGACGGCAGACGCCGAAACCGGTTCAGAACTCGCTGCACGCTACGAAGACCTGAAGGCCGTCCTCAACATCCACCTGCGCCGCGAAGTCACTGAAGTGATGCCGGTGGTGGACAGGGTGCTGACCGAGAAGGAGATGAAGACGGCCGCGCAGCACGGGATCGACCAGCTCGACAAGAAGTTCCTGGTGGGATACCTCGGGATGGTGCTGGCCACGAATCCGCCCGCGGACCGGAGGGAAATGTTCAAGGAAATTCCCCCGCCGGTCCGCCTTGCCTACCGTCTCTTTGGGCGCAGGCTGTACCGGAAACAGTACGCCACGCTCTTCCCCGGCCGCCCGGTCCCCGAGACGCTTTAGACGGCCGATCCCGCTGAGGCGAGTGCCGCCGTCGTGGTTTCGCTCCCCGCCGGAAAGTAGCTCAACAGCGTCTCCACCAGGTGCGGGGCGAAGTCCTCCTCGAGCGCGAGCACAACCCGGCACCTCGCGCCCGCCACCGGAGGGTAGCCGGCGTACAGGCCGCGCATGTCGCAGATGGTCTGGCCGCGGCCAGGCCCGTCGGAGGTGTCGACGGCGGCCCGCACCACGGGTGCCACCGCCGCCTGAGCCCCGCCTACCGCGAGCGCCGCCGCCAGCGGGTCATGCATGGCAGAGCAGGGCCGGCCGTAAATACCCTCGTAAAACCGGAAGTAGTAGCCCAGCATCTCCCCCAGCGCCTGCGCCACGGGCGACGGAGACGCCAGCAGTTCCTGCCGGTGCGATTCCTCCAGGACAGAAGCCATGGTCACGTCCAGCGGCACCAAGGTGATGTCCCAGTCGGCGGCCAGCACCAGCGCGGCGGCCTCGGGGTCATTGTGGATGTTGGCTTCGGCCACCGGCGTGATGTTCCCCGGAGCCAGGGCAGCACCGCCCATCACGGTGATGGACTCCACCAGGGACGGCAGGGAAGGCTCCAGCCGGAGGGCCTCGGCGATGTTGGTCAGCGGGCCGATCGCCAGGACCTTCAACGTGCCAGGGTACAAACGGGCAAGCCGCACCAGCATCTCCGCCGCGGACTCCCCCGCAACGGAAGCGGCCGCCGTCGTCAGCGCCACCTCGCCGATCCCGTTCCCACCGTGCACCCACGGCGCCCCGCCGCCGAACGAACCGGCGAGGGGGTCATGCGCGCCGAGCGCCACAGGGATGTGGGCGTGGCCGGCGAGCTGGAGCAGGTCCAGGGTGTTGCGGGCGCCGACGGCGGCACTGACGTTGCCGCTGACGGTCCCGATGCCCACCACATCGGCGGCGGGGGCGGCCAGCAGGTAGGCCAGGGCGAGGGCGTCGTCGATTCCGGTGTCGCAGTCCAGGTAGAACGGGGAGGTGGCGGTCATGATGGTGGTTCTCTTTCGGTTGAAGCGGGTTAGACGGTCTCGCCCTTGGGGGCGGCGACGAAGAGGCTGACGATGAACGCGGCGGCGGTGATGGCCACCGAGATCCAGAGGGCGCTGGCATACCCGGCGGCCGTGGCCTGGGCGGCGAAGGGCGCCACGAGGACGACGCCGAGGCTCGCCCCGATGCCGAAGGACGCACCGTTGATGCCGGGCAGGGCGGCCGGGGCTTCCTTGGGTGAGAGGAGCACCGAGAGTCCGTTGATGGCGGTGAGGAACAGTCCGTTGTAGAAGATGCCCAGGGCTGCGACGGCGATCAGCACCGCCGTCTGGTTGGTGGAGAAGGTGGCGGCAGCGATGGCGCAGGCGAGGCTGAGCCCCGTGCCAAACCGGAGGGTCTTGATCCAGCCGCGACGGTCGGCCAGCCAGCCGGCCAAAGGTGCGGCGAAAACGCCGATGAGCGCGGCCGGGGTGAGGAACAGCAAAGCCGAGACGGACGCGGTCAGCCCGAATCCGCCGTCGGGATCCTGGCTGAGCAGCACCACGGTGAAGTTGATGATGGCGAAGATGCCGGCCAGGGTGAGGACGGTGGTGGCGATGACCGGCCACACCTGGCGTGAGCGCAGGTGGTGGACGGCGATCAGCGGGTTGCTGCGGCGCTTCTCGATCAGCCAGAAGGCGGCGAAGGACGCGATGGTGCCGGCCAGCAGGATCAGGGTGGAGGGTGCGGTCCAGCCTGCTGCCGAACCCCCGGAGACGAAGTAGGTGATGAACACCAGGAACAGCGAGAGGGACCCGGCGCCCCACCAGTCCATGGCGCCGCGGACACCTGCGGGACGGCCCTTGGGCACCATTTTGATGATGCACGCGGCCGCGATGGCGGTGAGGACCAGGACGACGCCGAAGATGGACCGGAAGCCGAGCGTCTCGGCCATCAGCCCGCCCACGTAGCCGTCCACGCCGCCGATTCCGCCGTTGATGGCCGCGATGATGCCCACGGAGGTGCCGAAGACCTTGGCCTGGAGGTTCTCGCTGAGCACGATATAGGCGAGCGCGAAGACGGCGCTGGAGACGCCCTGCAGGAACCGGCCGGTGACCAGCAGCGGCAGGGTGGGGGCGGTGATGCAGAGAATGGTCCCGGCACCCATGATGCCGAGGACCAGGAGCAGCGCGGCGCGGCGGCCGATGAAGTCGCTCCACCGGCCGATCACGGGCCCGGCGATGGCGCCGGCCAGGAAGAACATGGACTGGACGGGGGCGGCGCTGTCCGCGCCCTGGCCGAATTCGGCGGCGATCTGCGGCAGTGCAGGGGTGACCATGCTGGCGTTGAGCTGGAAGGACAGCACGCCGAGCAGGAGGGTTGAGATCAGCAGGGCTGCGCGGCGGCCCTGGAATGTGGGGGCATTCGTTTCATGGACGACGGCGGCGTCGGCGGCTTGGGCGGGAGGCGCGGCTGCCGCGGGGGTTGGGGTGTTCACATCAAACTCCTTTGTTTTGGGCTTACTGCCTTGTGGATGTGAGTTGTTATACAACCATGTATGACTGACAAGTACAACAGTGCCGTACACTATTTCCTAATCCGGCCGCTTCCGGCTCCTCCCCCGTAAGGAATCTCATGAGCAACCAACTTCCTGCCCTCACCGTTGTGGGCAGCATCAACCTGGACCTGATCGCCACCGCCCAGCGGCTCCCCACCGCTGGCGAAACCATCGGCGATGCCGTCCTGTCCGAGCAGCCCGGCGGCAAGGGGGCCAACCAGGCCGCAGCCGCCGCCCGGCTGGGCGGCAGCGCACGCATGGTCGGCGCGGTGGGCAGCGATGCACACGGCCGGCTGATGCTGGACGCCCTGGCGAACGCCGGCGTCGACACTGCCGACGTGGCCGTCCTGCCCCAGCCGACGGGGACGGCCCTCATTGTGGTGGACCGCGACGGCGAGAACCAGATCGTGGTGTGCCCGGGCGCCAACTCCCATCTGTCGTTGGAAGGCGTCGAGTTCGGCCCGGACGAGGCGGTGCTGTGCCAGCTGGAAGTGGGCCTGCCGGTGGTGCTGGAGGCTGCCCGCCGGTCGACGGGCTACTTTGTGCTGAACGCCGCGCCTGCCATGGACCTGCCGGCGGAGCTGCTGGAGCGCTGCGACCTGGTGATCGTGAACGAAAGCGAGTACGCCCTGATCCCCGCCCTCGCGACGGCGAAGCTGGTGGCGGTGACGTACGGCGGCGAAGGCTCGGCCATGTTTGAGCACGGCAGGAAGGTAGCCGAGGCACCGTCGGCGTCAGTGGCGGTAGCCAACACCATCGGCGCCGGTGATGCGTTCTGCGCCGCCCTGGTCCTGGCGCTGCAGCAGGGACTGGACTACGCCCGGGCACTGGCTGTGGCCAACGCGGTGGGCGGGGACGCAGTGGGCGATCCCTCGTCACAGCCGGGACTGGCACGGCTGGGTCACTATGTCGAGCGGACTGCCGCGACCGCAGGCGCGCGGTGAGCATCGCATTCAGGCTGGCGGCGCCGTCGGACTTGCCGGAGGTCCGACGCATCACCCGCGATGCCTATCTGGCGGCTGGGCACTTCGCGACGGACCATCCGTACATGAGCGTGCTGGAGGACGTGGAGCACCGGGCCGAGCATGCTGAGGTTTGGGTGGCGGAATCGGGCAGCCGGGTGGTGGCGGCTGTGACGCTGACGTTTGCCGGCGAGCCGTACAGCGAGATCGCCCGGGACGGTGAGCTGGAGTTCCGGATGCTGGCCGTCGACCCGGCGTCGCAGGGCAATGGCCTGGGCCGTGCAGTGGTGGGCAAGGTAGTGGAGCACGCCCGGCAAATGCCCGGCATCGAGGCCATCAGCATCACCAGTGCCACGTTTATGGAGCGCGCCCACAGGCTGTATGAGTCGCTCGGCTTCCGGCGCGCACCGGAGCGGGACTGGTACGTGCGCGGCGAGGACGTGCTGCTGTGGGTGTTCACACTCGAGCTGTAACCCGGTGGTTGAGCCGGGCCCACGCCCGCAGGGTTCCCTGGCCGAGCTTGCGAGGTTAGGGGGCGGGTGGGGAGCGAAACCCGGTGGTTGAGCCTGCCGGAATCCGGTGGTTGAGCCGGGCCCACGCCCCCAGGGTTCCCTGGCCGTGGAGCCAGGGCGGCGAGGGCCCCGGCCCGAGCTTGCGAGGGCAGGGAGCCGGCATGGACTTGCGAGGTTAGGGGGCGGGTGGGGAGCGAAACCGAGCCTGTCCAAACCCGAATCCGCACCCCAAAACGGGCACCAGCTAGGTAAAATGGGTCATGGTGTTCATCGGGCTCCTACTCTGGATTGCTTTCCTTTTCGTTGCCATGGTCCTGTTCGGCATTATCTGGACGGTATCCAAGATCGTCCTCTGGCTGATGGACCTGAAACCACTGCTTTCCGGGCCAACAAACCGACTGAACGCGCCGTCGCAGCCGCCCGTCCGGCAGAGGCCGAACGTGCCCCAGGTGCCAGCCCCGCGGATCGTTGCCCAGGCTCCGGACCGGCCCACAGCCGAAACCCACGCAGCATCCGACATCTGGCCCAAATGGACCGCGTCGTACAGGCAGTACGTGAACCAGGAAAAGTCCCTCTGGCAGGAGCAGTTCGACGCCCTGAACTTCCGGGAGTAGGGCACGGTCCGAGCAGCAGCAAACGTACAAGTGCCGACACTTATATGTGGAGGTTCCAATGCCGAGTGCAAAATCACGGCGGCTTGAGGTGCGCACGGACGCGAGCACCGATTCCCTCATCACGGAAGCCGCCGAGTTGCTCCACGTGGCGAAGTCGGACGATGAGCGAACCGTCTTTCCGCATCGCCGGGCTAACCCCGGGTATGGCCTGGGGCTTTTGACTGCGGTGAGCTAACGCGCAGTGCAGGTATCGGGAGCAGCGATGAAACTATCCAGTGGGTCCTCGAATTTCAGGCGTCGAGCTGCCGTTTGAGGTTCCCGACAACCTCTTTGTTGTTGCGAGGCACCATAAAAGCCATCACCGGAGCCATCAGCATCTTCAGACCGGAGGGGTGCAACTCAACGGAACGCGTAAACCGGGTCCCTTCCCCGGCAGGCTCCATGCTGTAGGAAATGGTTGGCTGGAGTCCCCCGAACTCGCCCCGATACACCACGCGCGCATCCTGCTGGACGTCAACCGCAGTCAAGGTCCCGTCAGTGGTTCCCATGAACGGCTTGAACTTGAGCGGATACGTCTTGCCCACCACCGGAACAGGGTCCGTCCCTTGGGGCACGGAGTCAACGTCCGTGTGCCACTTGGGTTCATTCCGGAGGTCCGCGACGAACCGGAACACCTCCTGCGGTTTCCGGGCAAGAATGACCGTTTCTGAGGACTTGACCATGATTTCCTCCTGGGCTTTGCTCGGCGCATTGACTGATTCCGGGCGGATTTCCGGCCGAAGACTGCCCCTATTCGTCGTTCTACGCTCGCCGACCTGCACCGTCAACATGAGTTGCTTGCGAAAGAAATGCGGCCCCATGAAACACCGGAAAAGCAAGCCGCCCGGGAAGCTTCCGCCGGGCTTCCGACTCGTTTTCTGCGCGTTGTGCGCATTTGGGGTTGCGCTAAATGCGCAACAGTGTTTATGATTTTAATCATGCTTCGAGCCGAGCGCTCGACCCCTCTCCCCCAACAACAATGAGGTTGCAACATGTCTGTCCCCATCAAGGCCACCATGGAAAAAGTCCCCGGCGGCATGATGTTGATCCCCCTGCTCATCGGTGCAATCCTGGGCACCTTCGCACCGGATTCCGCCAAATTCTTCGGCTCATTCACCGGCGCGCTGTTCACCGGCGGCACCACCATCCTCGCCGTGTTCTACGTCTGCATGGGTGCCAGCATCGACATCAAGGCCACCCCGTACATCCTGAAAAAGGGCGGCGTCCTGTTCGGCAGCAAGGTCCTGTTCGCCGTCATCATCGGCGTCGTCGCCGGCCGCTTCATGGGTGAGCTTCCCATCGACGGCGGAATCCTCAGCGGCCTGTCGGTCCTGGCCATCCTGGCAGCCCTCAACGACACCAACGGCGGCATGTACATGGCCCTCATGGGCCAGTACGGCAAGCCCAAGGACGTGGCTGCCTACTCTGTCATGACGCTGGAGTCGGGTCCCTTCCTGACCATGGTGACCCTGGGCGTTGCCGGCCTCTCGGCCTTCCCGTGGCAGGCCCTGGTGGGTGCCATCATCCCCCTGCTCCTCGGAGCCATCCTTGGCGCGCTCGACCCGGCCATGCGCAAGTTCCTCTCCTCCGCGGCCCCGGTCCTGATTCCGTTCTTCGCCCTCGCATTGGGCTTCGGCCTGAACCTGGGTCAGGTCGTCAACGCAGGGCTCTTGGGTGTGGCGCTTGGCCTGTTCGTACTGATCGCCGGCGGAGCTGTCCTCTTCTTCGCTGACAAGCTGACGGGAGGCTCCGGCATTGCCGGCCTGGCAGCGGCCACCACCGCGGGCAACGCCGCCACGGTTCCCATGCTGGTAGCCGCAGCCAACCCTGCCTACGCTCCCGCCGCCGGACCTGCCACAGTTCTGGTTGCCGCCTCCGTGGTGGTCACGGCCATCGGCTGCCCCCTTGTGGTTGCCTGGTACGCCAAGCGCCTGAAGAACAAGGAAGCGGCAGCATCACCAGAGGTTTCACACGCAGTATGAACACCAACGCTGCCACGCGGTGGGCAATCATCGCCGATGACCTGACGGGGGCGGCCGATGCGGCCGCCGCCTACGGTCCCACGCACAGCAGTTGCGTCATCCTGGACGTCGACTCCGCCTGGCCCGAAGCCCAGATCCTTTCGATCAACACCGAGAGCCGTTACCTGGCTCCGGTGGAAGCCGCCGCAGCCGTCACGACGGCGGCCCGGCGTGCCCTCGGGCAGCACCGCCGGGTCTTCAAGAAGATCGACTCCCTGCTGCGGGGCAATGTGGGTGTGGAAGTCGCGGCAACACTGGCGCAGCTTACAGATGGCCGCGGCAAAGGCCTGGCCGTTGTGGCTCCCGCGTTCCCGGGCACGGGAAGAACCACCCAGGGCGGCATCGTCCACGTGGGCGGTGTCGGGAACTCCGAAGGGAACTTTGGCGGCGACGTCGCCGGAGCCCTTGCTGCAGGCGGGCTGACCGCCGAGGCTGCCGGCGGGGCCGGACGTGACCCCGGGGAACTGGCGCGGCACCTCCGCGAGGTGCAGGAACGCGGGACTCACGCCGTCGTACTGGACGCTGCTTCCGATGATGACCTCGAAACCATCGCGGCGGCTGCGGAACTGCTCGACTTCCCAACGCTGCTGGTCGGCTCGGGAGGGCTGGCTGGACACATCGCTGCGCGTCAAGACGGAACCGCTGCGCGGAATGCGCAGGAGCGGCATGTAACCCGCACCCTGACCGTGATCGGCAGCTACTCGAGCCTTGCCCGGCAGCAAACCCAGGCACTCGTGGAGGCCGGCGCGGAACACATCACGCTGGACCACGCCGCGCTGGACGATACGGCGGTCCCCCGCCTCGTTGCCCAGGCGATGGCCCGCACGGATGTGGTGCTGACGCCGGATCCGATGGGCATCGTGGACAAGTCCCGGGCACTGGTGGTGGCAGAGGCCCTGGCCCGCGCCACCGCTGCCGGGATCGGACACTGCGACGCCCTCGTTCTCACGGGCGGCGAAACGGCCACTGCAGTCCTGAAGGCCCTCGGCGCCGGCAGCTTCACGGTCGTCGGGGAGATCGAACCCGGCGTCGTGATGAGCCTGCTGCCCGAGCCACTCCCCCTGCTGGTCACCAAGGCCGGCGCTTTCGGGGACGCCGGTACGCTGGCCCGGACCAAACAATTCCTTACTGGCACAACGACTGAAATGAGTATCAAATAATGGGACGCCCGATTGTTGCCATCACCATGGGCGATGCGGCCGGCATCGGTCCGGAGATCATCGTCAATGCCCTGGCTGACAACGAACTGCGGTCAAAGGCCCGCATGCTCGTCATCGGCGACCTCCGCCGGCTGCAGCTCGCCGCGGACATCGTCGCCAGCCCGCTGACCCTGCGCAAGGTCGCCGAACCGTCGGAGGCCCTGTTCGACGAGGGCACCATCGACGTGCTGGACATCGACTGCATCCCGGAGGACCTTGCCTGGGGCGAGCTCTCCGCCGCAGCCGGCCACGGCTCCTACCTGTTCATCGAGAAGGCCGTTCAGCTGGCCATGGACAAGAAGGTGGATGCGATCTGCACCGGCCCGCTGAACAAGGCCGCCCTGCACGCCGCCGGCCACAAGTACCCGGGCCACACCGAACTCCTCGCCGAACTGACCGGCACCGAGGAAGTTTCCATGATGCTGACCGCCCCGAAGATGCGCGTCATCCACGTGACCACCCACATCGGCCTGATCGACGCGATCGCAAAGATCAACGGGGACCTGGTGTACCGGACCATCAAGCGCGGACATGAGCTGCTGCAGGCTTCCGGCATCGAAAACCCGAAGATCGCGGTGTGCGCCATCAACCCGCACGCCGGTGAAAACGGACTGTTCGGCTATGGCGAAGAAGCCGAAAAGATCCAGCCGGGCATCGAGAAGGCCCAGGCTGATGGCATCAACGCCTTCGGCCCGCTCCCGGCGGATACCCTGTTCTTCCTCGCCGGCCGCGGCGACTTCGACCTGGTGGTGGCCCAGTACCACGACCAGGGCCACGGCCCGGTGAAGGTCCTGGGCCTGGAGAACGGCGTGAACATCACCGTGGGCCTGCCCGTGGTGCGCACGTCCGTTGACCACGGCACCGCCTTCGACATCGCGGGCAAGAACATCGCCGACCACGAGTCGCTTCTTGAGGCACTGCGGCAGGCTGTGGACCTGGCGCCGGCACGGGACGAGACTCTCTAAGCACTTCGCAAGTGACGAACGGCCGGTCAGCGTAATATTGCTGACCGGCCGTTGCCGTCCCGGCCCGTGGTTGAGCCCGCCGAAACCATGGCCCGCAACTAGCATGGTTACCACTGCCACGGGAAGGAGACCGGGAATGCTGAGCGCAAACGCGCGGCGCGAGGAGATTTACCACCTTGCCGTCACCACCGGTTTGGCTTCCGTGGAGGAGCTCTCCGCCCGGTTCGAAGTGACAGCTTCCACCATCCGCCGCGATCTCGCGTTGCTGAACGGGCAGGGCCGGCTGGCCCGCACCTACGGCGGGGCGATGGCGCTAGGCGCGCACCCGGAGGCGTCGCTGCGGCAGCGCACCGGCGAAGCATTTGAGCAAAAGCACGCCATCGCCCGCTGGGCGACGTCCGTGATCCGGCCGGGTGAGAACATCCTGCTCGACGCCGGCTCCACCGTGGGTGCCCTGGCCCACGAACTGCGCGGGTTTGAGAAGCTGTCCGTGACGACGCCGGGCATCAATACGTTGCAGGAGCTCGCCGAGTCCGAGGGCATCGAGGTGGACTGCCTGGGCGGGAGACTGCGGAGCCTTTCCCAGAGTTTTGTGGGGCCCCTGGCCGAGGTGGCGCTGGAGCGGATGAGCTTCGACCGCGTATTCCTGGGCGCGGACGCCGTCACCGCCGAGGACGGCATTTGCGAAGCCGACCACGCCCAAACCCGCCTCAAGGAACTTATGGCCCGCCGCGGCAGGGACGTGTACGTCCTGGCGGACTCGTCCAAGCTTGGCCTGCGGCCCTTCCACGCCTGGGCACGGTTGGCACTGCCCTGGACCCTGGTGACGGACGACGGCGCCGACCCCGCCCAGGTGCAGAAGTTCCGTGACGCGGGGGTACAGGTTGAGGTGGCCTCCGTCGGTGTTTGAGCTTGGGCCCACGCCCGCAGGGTTCCCTGGCCGAGCTTGCGAGGTTAGGGTGCGGGCGGGGAGCGAAACCAGAGCCACTGGGTACGCTGCTGCTACAACGATTGAAACCCCCAAACAGAATGGAGACGCGCTTGCACGCCGTGCTCGAATACACCTACGCAGACAACTACCTTGAGTCCCGCGAACAATACCGCGCGGACCACCTCAGGGCAGGGTGGGAAGCAGTCGAACGCGGCGAGCTTCTGCTGGGCGGGGCAGTTGGCGAAGGTCCCTTCACCGGGCTGCTCATCTTCACCGGCGAGAACCCAGTCGAGGCCGCCGAAGCTTTTGCAGCCGCTGACCCCTACGTGATCAACGGCGTCGTGACGTCGTGGACCGCCCGCCCATGGACAACAGTGCTCGGAAACGAAGCGGCCGCACCCGTTCGCCCCTAAATCCAGCCCACCACACCTGATCTTGCGGCGGTAAATGACCATCTCGAAGGCAGAGCCGACGGCGAGCCAGGAGGGGTGTTCCACTCCCCCTTGTGCCTGTGCAGTTCGGGCGTAGGGTACTGGCATGGAACCGTTTCGGGTCATCCTGCTTCCCGGCTCAGTGCTCCCCGCGGACCTGGCTTATAGAGCCCTGATCCAAGCCCTGGGGCCGGAGGTGCAAGCCGTCGCCAAAGACCTCGAGCTCTACAAAACCGATGAGCCGCCTGCGGACTGGACCCTGGACACCGAGGTCGACGGCGTCCAGCGCGAAGCCGACGAACGGGGCTGGCAAACGTTCCACCTCGTCGGCTACTCCGGTGGCGGCGCCGCCGCACTTGCGTTCGCCGCCAAACATCCCGACAGGCTGCAAAGCCTGGCCCTGCTGGAGCCCGCCTGGGCGGGCAACTGGGACTGGAGCCCTGCGTACACGCGTCACTGGAAGCAGTACCAGGAGTTGGAGTCCCTTCCTCCCGAGCAGTTCATGCCCGCCTTCATGCGTCTGCAGGTGAGGCCCGACGTCGTCCTTCCGCCGCAGGAGCCCGGCCCGCCGCCGCCGTGGATGGCCAAGCGGCCCGCCGGGATCAGGGCGTTCCTGCGCAGCTTCAAAGAATATGACCTGGACAGGGCGCGGCTGGCCGCTTTCGACCGGCCGGTGTTCTTCGCCCTGGGCGGCTTGAGCCATCCGGACGACTACGGGGAAATTGCAGCCCGGCTGGCCAGGGTTTTCTTCCCGGACTTCCACCTGGAGGTGTTTCCCCACCGCCACCACTTCGATCCGCCGCACCGGATCGAGCCCGACCGGCTGGCAGAGGGGCTCCGGCGGCACTGGGCGTCGGTGGAAGCCAGCACTCCCGCCGCATAGAAGCACACGGGGTCCAACGGCGACATTCCTTATGCCGGACGCCCCGATGCGCCGGACGCCTCAAGGACCTGCTGCAGCCCGGTGATCGGCATGTCCGGGAACTCTGCGCGCCCCGGCCCGAACTGGAACGCGGCTGCCCCGGAGTCTTCCCAGACGGCCGCCCCTGAAATCCTGGCAAGGAACGGTGAAACCGGGCGCGCGGCCACGGACAACAACCGGATGGCGGCGACTGGAATCCGTTGAACGGATCCGTGGCCGGCCTGGGCGAGCAGGGCCTCCGCCACCTCATTTGCAGTGAGCGTCTGCGAGCCCCACTCGATGACGCGGTTCCGCAGCGCCGGGTCGTGGAGGGCACGGACCACGATGGCGGCCGCGTCCCGGACCGAGGTATAGGTCACCGGGGCGGACCCCGAGCCAAACACGGGCAGCTTGCCCTTCGACTCAAGCGGCGCCCTCATGATCTCCAGCCGCTGTTCCAGGAGCGCGCCGATCCGGACAACCGTCCAGTCCATGCCGGATGAGCGGACCGCGTCCTCTGCCGCCGCCTTGCAGCGCAGAAAATCAATGGGCCCGTCCGCGGCCGCACCGGGCATGGACAGCATCACCACGTGCCGCACTCCGGCGGCGGCTGCGGCGCGGACCAGCCGGATGGCGCCGTCGCGGTCAACCGCGCGTGGGTGGGAGTACTTGATCCCAAATCCCGAGGCCGCGAACACCACTTCCGTGCAGCCGGCCACCGCTTGCCGGCAGTCTGCGTCGGAACCGAGGTCCCCGCGGAGGAGTTCGACGCCGTCGCCCATCTTTTGGGGGAAAGGCTGGGACTTGCCCCGGGCCATGATGCGGACCTGTTGCCCGGCGGCGAGGAGCAGGGGAACCACCGCGCGGCCCAGGCGGCCTGTGCCGCCGACCAGCAGGATCATGGCCGGTCACCTCCGGCTGCCCCCTGGACTGCCTCCCGGACGGCTTCGTTCACGTCGCCGGAGTGGTGATCCACGGGTTCGAGGTAGAACTGGGCCGCGCCGATCTTGTCGTCGCGGAGGGTGAAGATGGCCACCCCTGCGGCGCGCTGCACGGATCCGTCCGGCCGGGTGCCCCGGTTGCTCCACTCCATCCAGAGTTTGCCGGTCGGGCCGGTGGCCGCGTCGTGGACGGTAAGGGTGAGGTCCGGCAGGCCGGCGAAGAGCGCCGTCCAGTTCTTCCGGACCTGCGCCGGGCCCGTGAAACTGCGGGCCGGGTGAACGGGGGTGGTGTTCCTGTAGTCCTCCGCGAACTCGGACACCAGGGCCTCAAGGTCATGGCGGTTGGCCGCGGCAAGCATGCGCCGCACCGGGCCTTCGGGGACGCGCTCGATTCCTGAAGCGTCCATGGTGTGCTCCTTAGTCTCCGTCGCGGGAGGCGGAGTGGCTGGTAAGCCAGTATTTGATACAGTGAGCTGTATCAAACTGATACAAGGAGCTTAGGCCCGATGGGACCCACGGTCAACGGTGCGCCACCCCGCTCCCGCAGCTACGACGCCCGGCGCCGGCAGGAGGCGGCCGAAGAGGCCAGGAAGCGGGTGCTGGCCTCCTCGCGCGCGCTGTTCCTGGCCCAGGGGTACGGCCGGACCACCATCGCCGCCATCGCCCGCGCCGCCGGCGTCTCCAAGGAATTTATCTACAAGGGGTTCGGCGGGAAGCCCGGGCTGGTCCGTGCGATCTTCGAGCAAAGCCTGCTTGGAGCCGGGGGCCCGCCGGCGGAAGAGCGGTCGGACCGGGCGAAGGCCACAACCACCGATCCCCGCGAACTCATGGAGCAGTTCGGCCGGTTCATCGCAGAGATCAGCCCGCTGGGCTCGCCCGTCTACCTCCTCATCAGGGACGCCGCGGCGAGCGGGGACCAGGATATGCTCGGGCTCCTGCGTGACGTGGACGACGAGCGGTACCAGCGCATGCTGCACAACGCGCGCCAGGTTCTCGTAAGGGGATTCCTGCGGCCGGGCCTGACGGTGGACGAGGTGGCCGACGTCTTCTTCATGTGCACCTCACCCGAGCTCTACGAGACCCTGGTCCTCAAGCGCGGCTGGAGTGCGGAGCGCTTCGGGACGTTCATGGCCAGGACCTTGGCGGCCAACCTCTTACCGGACAGATAAAGTCGGCAGGCGCGATCAGCGCCAGCCGAGCTGCGGGGCCACATCCTTCAGGATCGACTCGATAACATGCGCGTTGTAGTCAACGCCCAGCTGGTTCGGCACCGTGAGCAGCAGGGTGTCTGCCGCGGCGATTGCCTCGTCCTCGGC
The DNA here is from genome assembly GCF_030209335.1 of Pseudarthrobacter sp. fls2-241-R2A-168. Taxonomy (NCBI): domain Bacteria; kingdom Bacillati; phylum Actinomycetota; class Actinomycetes; order Micrococcales; family Micrococcaceae; genus Pseudarthrobacter; species Pseudarthrobacter sp. fls2-241-R2A-168. The sequence continues at coordinate 18,723 of NZ_JARVSG010000042.1, read as the reverse complement.
CAGCTTGGCAGCCAGCTCGTCCGGGGCACCGGCGTAGGACCGGCCAAAAACCGCACGCGTTTTCTCGTCAATGTTGCCTACCTGGTCTGAGCTGTAGCGGTCGCGGCCGAAATATTGCCAGTCGCGCTCGTCGGTCAGTGCGAAGATGCTGCGGCTGACCGAAACGCGCGGCTCCCGCTGGTGCCCTGCTTGCTTCCACGCCTGCCGGTAGAGCTCGATCTGCTCGGCCTGCTGGACGTGGAACGGCTTGCCGCTTTCGTCGTCCTTGAGCGTGGAGCTTTGCAGGTTCATGCCGAGCTTGGCCGCCCAGACGGCTGTGGCGTTGGAGCCGGAACCCCACCAGATGCGGTCGCGCAAGCCCTCGGAGTGAGGCTCGATGCGCAGCAGGCCCGGAGGGTTCGGGAACATCGGGCGCGGGCTCGGTTGCGCGAACCCCTCGCCGGTGAGCACCTCAAGCAAACGCTCGGTGTGCCTGCGGCCCATGTCCGCATCCGACTCGCCCTCGGCGGGGACGAAGCCGAAGTGGCGCCACCCGTCGACCACCTGTTCGGGTGAACCCCTGCTGATGCCCAGCTGAAGCCGGCCACCTGAGATCAGGTCGGCCGCGCCCGCGTCCTCGGCCATGTAGAGCGGGTTCTCATAGCGCATGTCGATCACGCCGGTACCGATCTCAATGCGGTTTGTCCGTGCTCCGATCGCAGCAAGCAACGGGAAGGGGGACGCGTATTGCTGCGCAAAGTGGTGTACGCGGAAGTAGGCGCCGTCCGCACCCAGTTCCTCTGCCGCGACTGCAAGGTCGATCGCCTGCAGCAGCGCGTCCGATGCACTCCGCGTGCCGGACTGGGGGTGGTCAGTCCAATGACCAAAGGACAAAAATCCGATGTTCTTCACACCGGAGAGCAACATGGCGGCCCCGGTCCCTTATTCCCGCACCAGCCCCGCGGGTGCTCCAGCCGCTTCACCCAGCGAGGGCTTATCGCGGGCGAGGTTGCCCCGAGGGGATGCTGCATATCAAGACCGGGCTTGCAAACGGGGCCCGGAACCTCGGCAAAAACTGAGCTAAACCTGGGACAGCAGCCTGCGGCCGGAATATACGATTTCCCTGGACATCCGGGGCCATGGTCTTCCGGCGCAACGTAAATGGGGGAATTGATGCAGGAACTGGGCCGCATCTATTGGACACGGCAAGGCCTTCGCCTGGCCTACTCGGCGGTGATGATCTGGCTCGCTGTCGCGGTAATGTCAGCGCTTATGGCGAAGGCAACACCGGCTGCCGGAGCGGGTCCATCCGCCGCCGCCGGGGTGTTGCGCGGCCTGTTCGATGGCGTCGTCGCCGCGGTAACTCTCCCCGGCGTGGCCGCGGTCGTGCTCGGCATTGCCGCCGCCGTCATGACGAACCGGGATGTCCGGCGCCGCGACCCGGTCCGCCGCTTCACCCGCCAGCAGCGGCGCGAAGGAATGGCCCGCGCCGGTGGCTTGTGCGAGCTGGAAGCCGGCTTCGGGAGGCGCTGTGGCCGCCTGGCCGAGCACGGCGACCACTTCTACCCCTGGTCCAAGGGCGGTTCCACCAGCCTGCAGAACTTCGTCGCCGCGTGCGCCCGGTGCAACCGCGCCAAGCGTGCCAGGATCCCGTCGCCAGCCCAGAAGCAACGGATGGAACGACGACGGCGGGACTACGTTCCGCCGTCGTCCTCCGTCAGTGTCGGCGAACGGCAGCCGCTTCCTTAGGCACCTGCTCTGCCGACACGTCCACGCAGGTCAGGCCGGCAGGCAGTGCACGTTTCCCCCTGTTGAGAGAGCGAATTCTGTTGTGGTCCGTTCCCCTCGGCAGTAACGCGCCTGTAACGCCTCCGGCGGTGTAATGCCCGCAGGGTCTGGGCTCGGTGACAAAGGGTCGTGGGCAATGACTAGTTCTCTCCCGAACGCTTCGGGCCGGATCTTCATCAGTTACCGGCGGGAAGAGACCGCCTACCCGGCCGGCTGGTTGTACGACCGGCTGGCGGACCGTTACGGCGGCGGCCAGGTCTTCAAGGACGTCGACTCGATCCAGCTGGGCGACGACTTCGTTGAGTCAATCACCAGGGCCGTGGGCTCCTGCGACGTGGTGCTCGTGCTGATCGGCGATGAGTGGCTGACCATCGCTGACGAACATGGCCGGCGCCGGCTCGACGACCCTGACGACTTTGTACGCCTTGAGGTCCAGGCTGCCCTGACCCGGAACGTCCGGGTCATCCCCATCCTGGTGGACACGGCCAGGATGCCGCGCGCCGACGAGCTGCCGGAGAGCCTGAACAGGCTGGTGCGCCGGCAGGCCCTGGAATTCAGCCCGGCCCGCTTCGAGTTCGACACCAGCCGGCTCTTCAAGGTCCTGGACCACACTCTTGCCGAGGTGCGGAGAACCCAGGACGACGGCGGGATCCCGGCAGCAGCAGCACCTCCTCCAGCCCCTGCACCGGACCGCCCGCCCCTCCGCGAGCACGATGGCCACACCGAACCACCGCGCCGCCAACGCCTCTCCAAGCGGATGCTTCTTCTGGGCGGGGCGGCTGCCGCCGTCGTGATCCTGCTGGTGGTCCTGCTGGTCGCCAATCTCCAGTCGAGGACCTCACCAAATGCCAACCCTGTTGACCGGCAGGCGCCCGTCCAGGGAGGCGGTGGAATCGACGTCGACTCCTCCCCCGTCACGAGCGAGGACGGGATTCAGCTGACGGAGCTGCAGGCGGCCAGCCGGCGGGATCCCGATCCTCCCCGCGTCGGCGACACCATCACGGTGAGCTACGCCTTGACCAACACCACGGACCAGCCCCTGCAACTCGAGTACACGTTTGTTGGAGCCCGGGATGCGGAAGGGGAACACCACGATGCCGAGGACATGAACGAAGGAAAAGCCCTCAAGCCCGGAGAAACCATCACCGCCCAGGGTAGGGTCCTGCTCACCAGCGCCGGCAGCTGGGAGATGTGGCCGTGCTACGTGCTGACCGGGGACCGCTTCTGCCCCGATAAGTGGCAGGTGTTCTTTGTCCTCGCCGAGTAGCTGACTTCAAGGGAAGGGACGGCCATGGCGCGCGAGGATGAACAGGAACCGGCACGGCCCATCACAGCCGTGCGCACTCCCGCCGCTGAGGATCCCACATGGGACCGGCTGGAGGACCAGATCAGCTGGTATGACCGCAAGAGCGCGGACAACCAACGCCACTACAAGTGGCTCAAGCTGCTGGAACTCGCGGTGGCCGCGGTGCTGCCGGTGGTGGCCGGCATCGGCAGCCCTGTCCTGGTGACCGGCGCACTGGCCGCCGTCATCGTGGTCCTGGAGGGCGCCCAGCACCTCTACCAGTTCCAGGAGCGCTGGATTACCTACCGTTCCACCGCCGAGGCCCTCAAACACGAACGCTACCTGTACCTTGCCAAGGCAGGGCCGTATCTGCGGTCGGACAGGCACCCGCAGTTGGCAGAGCGGATCGAGGGCCTGATCTCCCAGGAACACGCGAAGTGGACCAGCAGCCAGCAGCAGACCCCGAGCCACTCGGAGGAAGGCCGGTAGCCAGGATTCCCTCCCCGGGCCAGCAACGCCGGATGGAACGACGACGGCGGGACTATGTTCCGCCGTCGTCCTCCGTCAATGCCGGCGAACCGCAGCCGCTTCCCGAGGCAGGTGCCCGGCCGACGCGGCTGCCAGGTCATCCTTGAAGCCCTGTTGTACCGCCGCGACGGCTTCGACCGCGGACCGGGGGCTCGTGAGGACAGGTGTTTCGAGGCCGGTCAGCAGGGCGGCAGCAGGTTCCATGCTCGCCTGGGCGAGGACGACGACGTCGCAGCGGCTTGCGAGCACACGCGCTGCTTGGGCGATGCGTGAGTGGTATGCCTCCGCGTCTCCGGCCAGGAAGGCGTCCCACGCACCCTCCACCACGCTGACCTCAACGGTGATGTCAGCCTCCGCGTCAGCGGCCTCCTCGGCGAGGACACGGGTGGTTGGCTCGATGGTGCTCGTGAGAGCCACGAGGACTCCGATTCGCGGGCCGAGGGTCACGGCCCGGCGAAGCATCGGCCGATCGATTCGAATAACGACCAGTCCGTCACCCGACAGGCCCTCCGCTACCTCGCCCAGCGTTGAGCAGGTGCACAAGACGATTCCGCATCCAGCATCTCGAAGTTCCGCGAGATGGGTGGCGACGACGGCACGTACCCTCTCCGCGGCCCCGTCCTGCCGCGCAAGGTCCAGGGCTTCGGGATCCACACGGTGGACCGTGGAGGCGGACGGCAGATGCTTACGGGAGAGGGCGTCGAATGTCGCCACGTGGACCTCCGCCGTGTGGAGGAAGCCGACCTTACTGGCGGCGTCGGTGCGATGATCGGTCATAGTGCCCGACTTTAACAGAGCAGGCACCTCCGCAAGTCCCCGTGGCATGTTCATCCGCAAGGAGGACGAACGTACCTGGCGTTCTCACCAATGTACGGCGAGGTCTGCGTTCACCCGGCCATGCGTCCAAAAAGTCCCGACCCCCTCAATTGGGTTTGTGCTCGCTTCCACCTTCTCGCGGACTGTCCAATTGCTCGCGCCAGGGTTGGCACTCCAAGCGAGCGCGGCAACTGCAGCGACAATCGGTGAAGACATGGACGTGCCGCTGCCGATGTCATAACCCTGGGAACGGTTGTACTCCCTGGCCAGGACAAATCTGTGGTTGGGGAAGGTGGAGTAGACGCTGACCCCTGGCGCTGCGACATCCACCCACGTGCCATACGTGGAGAATGAAGCCTTCTTGTCGTTGTTGTCCGTTGCCCCCACGGCAATGACGTTGGGGTAGGCCCCCGGGTACATCATGGTGGTGCTGTTTCCGTTGCCGGCTGCAGCAACCAGCACCACGCCCGCATTCCAGGCGTTGTTCACCGCAGTTTCCAGGGTGATTGACGCCCCCACGATCAAGCTCATGTTAATGACCTGCGCACCATTCTGGACCGCCCAGTTGATGCCGTTCGCAAGCCCTGAGCTGGATCTCATCCCCGTGTCGCTCAGGATTTTGCCGGCCAGGATGGTGCAGCCCGGGCAAACCCCGCCGACGCCCATGCCGTTGCTGTCGGTTGCAGCGACGATGCCGGCAACGTGTGTGCCGTGGCCGTAGTTGTCCTCGTTGTTTCTCGACGTGGTGAAGTTGGCCCGTGCAACCACCTTCGGGTTGATGTCGGGGTTGTCGGTTGCGACGCCGGAATCGAGGACAGCAACCCGCCGCCCTTCGTGACGTTCCAGGCTTCAACAGCGCCCACATCGGCGTCCGCCGCGCCAGCGGATATCGAGATTTTGCCGTCAGTGTTCGTGAAGGGTTGGGCAGTGTTTTCCAAGGCGTACTGCCGGTCAAAGTAGGTATCGTTTGTGGCCGGCGTGACCACATAATTCGGCACTCCCCTGGACCCTGGTGACGGACGACGGAACCAACCTAGGCAGGTGCAGAAGTTTCCGGGACGCCGGGTCCATCTTGAGGGGGCTGCGGTCCCTGAAGGTGCCCGACGAGACAAGTCAACGTCGCCGCCGTTGGGACTCCTTGGGTAGATGCAAGAGGTGGCCACCTCAGGAACTGGGTCCAGTCGAGGCGACGGCTCGGACGAACCCCCTAGAAATCAAGGTTTTCGAAGCGATGGCCTATTGACAAGCGGGGGGACTTTACGCAGTCCCACATTTCCTTTCGTCTCCCAATGGGTTCGTCACTTATTCGTCACGGCGATTCTGACCGCCCAGCTACCAAGTTGCCTCGCTGTGCCCCTAACAAGTCTCCAGCGGGCGGCGCAATGTCCCAAGAAGGGTGAATTCGGCGCGCCTTAGCGTCGGGAGCTACCCAAGTTGGTCTATCGTCAGATAGGAATTTCGGCACGGCGGATGGTTGTTGGGTGGCAAACGAAGAACTTTTGCAGCGCGGTATCGCCTTGTTTAAGTTCGCTTGCGACGACCGGCTGGAACTAAGCATCTTCGACACAGCTAGGTCTAGGGTTTGAGGCCATAGGGGGCAGAAATGACATCAGAGTCAGAAAAGACTGTGTTCTATCCGCAAGCGTTTTTCTTACACGAACGTCTGCTCACGCAAGATGTGCCGGAGCCAGACAATCGAAATTTTGAAGAGTGGGTCAATTCACAACCGACTCAGATGCATCGGAATAAACTGCGGGCGAGGCGTTGTGAACAAATCGTTACGAACATCTATCAGAGCAGACCGCAGGAGCTCGCAGTTTGGCTCATGAACGACCGGACCGTCGGAGACTCTGAATTAGTCACGACTACACAAAGGTTCTATTTCCGTAAAGTTAGCGACACAAGACGAAGTTTTCGGGCTCCTTCCTCTGTTGATAAAGACGTCACAGTCGAAGGGCGGTTTTCGATCAGTCGATGTGTCGGGGATACCGGCATCGACATGCTTCGGCAAAGCCGGCGAGTGACGGTCTTGGGATACGCCCGGGTTGTTGAGACTAACCCCAAGGTACATATCGAGATCAGTCCTCTGTTTATCGGATGGATCGTTGAGAGGCCCGAATCGGAAGACGCTCCGATCTTTGATTACACCGACAGACGCCAGATATGGGCATCCCAAGTAGATCAATTCGAAAAGATCAAGGACGCACCGAAGGCTACCGCGGAGATGCGGAAAGAAGTCTCGGCAATGCCGGAAGACACAGTGAAGCAACACTTCGCGGAGATCATTGGGGAACCGTACGTAGGCAAAGACTGGGGTGGCGAAAAGTCGGACCTCTTCACGTCTCGATTGACGATAGATGGTCAACCTGTGAGTGTCGGGTTCGCATTCAAGGGCCCTGGAAAGAAGGGGAAGCTGACGATCAGTGCGATGGGGACGAATGGGGATCAAGCACTAAGGCTCTTCGAAGAGCCCATCGACATCGGCGTCGTGCAGCATCACAGAGAGATCGTTCCAGCTGTGAACAACTTACTAGACGCACTGGCGCGACAGCATAACGCGCAATACATGGTCATCGATGGGGAAACGACGGCACAGATACTAAGTGCTTACGGCTACTTGTCCAGCGTGCCGGAGCAATCGGTTATGACGGATGACGACGATGACTTTTAGAGCCCTGCTCAACATCATTGATTGCAGAATCTCGACTCAGGAGCACGGAAAACGGCGAAAGTAAGCATGGCCAGCTCTTGCGGTAGTCCGCCTTGTTGCGTGTGTCCAAGGGCACACTCGCCAACGCCTACAGCTACGCTAGACCGATGCTTTATGAATCGCAAAAGTACCAGCGCTTCGACAAGGATTAGGCAAAAAATAAATCTCTAGAAGCCGGACAATCGCAGCTAGGAAGTTCGCATGAAAGCCAGCCCCACATATTTGCTCGATTCTCTCTCAAACAACGATGTTACGTTTTTCATTCCACCATATCAAAGGAATTACGAGTGGTCGACAGACAACTGCAAAGTCCTACTCGCCGATGTAAGAAAGGTTACCGAAGCGAACCTGTCAAATATAAAGACAGAGCACTTTTTTGGCAGCATCGTCTATGTTGTGGAAGAAGTAGGTTTTGGGGTTCCAGCTAAGTATGTCCTTACTGATGGACAGCAGCGCATAACGACGACGATGCTATTGCTAATGGCATTACGGGATAGCATTGATGATCGCAACTACAAGAAGGAAATTCAGAGGCGCTATCTCGAGAACGATCGAGCCGACGAAAGCGTCGAGTACAAGATCAAACTCAAGCAGGTAGAAACCGACTGGGAAGCCTACAAACTCCTAGTTCTCGAACTAGACATGCCCGACAGCTTGAAGAACTCATCAGTATATCAGAACTACCTTTTCTTTCTCAAGTTGCTTGAACCTTTGATCGATGGCGATAAAAAGAGCCTTCTTGAAAAGGGCCTGATGAAGTTCAGTATCATATCGATACAACTCGAACCCGACCGCAACCCCTGGGAGAACCCTCAGGAAATATTCGAGTCAATGAACTCATTAGGTAAGCCACTTTCGCTTGCTGACCTGGTTCGCAACTACCTCTTGATGGGGAAGAATACACGGCAACAATCTGAGCTCTACAACGGCTTCTGGCTAACTTTAGAGAAACGATTGCCCGGGAAGCTCTCCGAATTCATTCGTGACTGGATGCAAGCAGACCAGCATAGAAGCTTCAAGGTTGCCCGCGAGAGCAACTACAAGGAGCTATACGGGGCCTTTAAGGAGATCACTCGCGGGCGAAGCGTGGAAGAACTGTTTGAAAGCTTTGTCAGATTCTCCCACCCGTACTCAATCGTTTGCGGGCTTGAACAGACAGAGCTCCGGGCGCTTGACCAGGTGATTTTTGACCTTAATGTAATTGGGGTCGCGCCTGCTTACTCCTACTTGGCAGAAGTGCTAGCCGCTTGGGAAGGGCGGAATCTGTCAGACAGAGACGTTATTGAGGTATTGACCGGCATCAGAACATATTTGTTGCGACGACGCGTTCTTGGCATCGCTGTGGCTGAGAACAAATTCTATCCAGTTCTGGGCAAGCGGCTGAGCGAGCTTTCTAGCTCTCAAAACAAGCTGGAGAGTTTGTTCCGTCAGCTTTCGTCTCAAGAGTATGCACTGCGACTACCCAACGATGACGAAATGACATCACGGCTCCGGGCGCTGAACTTCTACAACCTGGGGCGCTCCCGGAGCTACCCTAGACTGCTTCTCTCTATGGCCGAGGAGCACCTTACGAAGTCTCGACCCGCTTGGGATGATTCGCGGCTACAACTTGAGCACATTATGCCTCAGAAATTGAACGCGGATTGGCGTCAGATGCTGGGGGAAGATTCTGAGGCAGTGCATCAAGAGCTTGTGAACAACCTTGGAAATATCACGCTGATTCGCCATAACCAGGAGCTAGGTAACAAGTCTTTTGGCGAGAAAAAAGAGACCTACTCCGGACAATCGGGTCTGCAAGTCACTCAGAATCGTGTTCTAGACCAAGAGATTTGGGACGCCGAGTCCATCAAGAGACGGCAAGATTATCTTATCGGCTTGATCACCCAGAAAATCCTAGACGTCCCTGCCAGCTTCAAGCGCGCGAGCAACTGGAATCAGAGCGATCGAGATTCTACTTCATTCGATCAACGGGCGAAGTTGAATCCGCTGATTGGAGAGACAATCGAGTTCGTTTCGAATCCGTCTATGGTTGCCCAAGTGGTCAGCGATTCCAGAGTATTGTTTGAAGGCGAGGAGTGGGCTCTCGGGCCGCTAACGAAGGCGCTGAAGGAACGGAGTGGCGCGAAGATTAGCAAGACCAGCAGCTTTCATGGTGCTTCAAACTGGAGTTGGGATGGCGTGAAGTTGGTTGATCTCGATATCTGACGCTCACGTGGTGGGCACCAGATCCCGGCCAATCGTTCCAAGGTCATTGAGCGCATCATGCCGGCCGTAGTTGACGGCTTCCCTGTGCAAATAGTCACACAGCTGCAGAATCTCGCCCTGGCGCTAACGAACAGAACAAGCGGGAATCTTACGCATCGCCCGCTTGTCCGGCTTTTCTCAGCGTTTTCGTCACTGTTGGCGCCTCGCGCCACTGCCTCAGGCGGGAGTTCCGGGAATCGTTCCAGGCTGAACATCTGCAAGTACGACTCGCCCGGCCGACGCACTCAGAGCTGTCGGCAAGGATGAGAGACTGGATTGATCGACAGTCTCGGCGCAGCCCCGAAGGTCCAAGCTCCGCGAAGCGTGATGGAATGTCGGCTTACTTGCCGGCCTGGCCTTGTCTGCGTCCGCCGTCGATGGCAGGCACCAAACGATTTGAAGGATACTTGTGACCATCACCCAGACCAGTCTTGATATTCCTATGCTGCCGTCAGTAATCGTGGCGCCTGGAAGGATCCTTGATTACGTCGACGGTGTAACTCAACGACAGGACACCCCCGAAGAGTACGTTCGACAAGAGATCGCCAAGTCCCTCGTTCGTGAATATGGCTATCCTAAGACCAACATCGCTGTTGAGTGGCCGCTGAAGTTTGGAAGCCGCCGAGTCCGCGCAGACTTGGCCATTTTTGCTTCCGGCGCCGAGCGGGACCAGCCCGACGCTCAAATCCTCATTGAGTGCAAGCGGTCGTCTATCAAAGCTTCCGACAGGAAAGACGGCGTCGGGCAACTACAGAGCTATATGGCAGCTTGTCCGAACGTCAGTTACGGGATGTGGACTAACGGAAGCGAGCGTGAATGCTTCCATATGGTGACTCGTGACGGTAAGAGGATCCTAGAATCTGTTCCTGATATTCCACGCTTTGGAACTAACAGCGAGGCTGAAGATCAGCCAGAGTTTGACCAGCTTCGTCCTGCGGCAAGCGACTCTCTGCTCTTCGCATTTCGGCGCTGCCACGACTACATTGCAGGAAACCAAGGTTTACAAAAGCCAGAGGCCTTTTGGGAGCTACTGAAACTAATCTTTTGCAAAATTCAAGACGAGCGTGGTTCAGATCGCCCAAACTTTTTCGCGTCTGCAAAAGAACGTTCAGGGATCAACGGCCCGCTCAAGTGCAAGAAACGAATTGACTCCCTGTTCGCAGCCGTCCGGGAAGACTATCCACAGATCTTTAAGCCACAAGAGGAAATAGAGCTCACTCCGGTCGTCTTGGCCTATATCGTGACGCAGCTCCAGATGTTCGCTTTGCTGGACAGCGACATCGATGTGAAGGGCAAAGCGTACGAAGAAGTTGTTGGCTCCAACCTGCGTGGGGACCGGGGCGAGTTTTTCACCCCCCGAAACATCTGTTCGATGATGGTCGCGATGGTCGATCCCACCGATAGCGATATCATTCTGGATCCGGCGTGCGGCACCGGCGGCTTTTTGATTACGGCTATGAACCACGTCCTCGACAAGATCGCAGATGAAGTCAATACGAGCAGTCGCAGCCACGCGGCTAAAAGCATGAGCATAGAAAGCCGCAAAAAGAAGTTCTTGGAGCGCAACCTGATAGGGATTGACTTCAACCCAAGCCTCGTCAAAGCCAGCAAGATGAACATGGTCATGAACAATGACGGTTCCGGCGGTCTCTATCAGTCGAACTCGCTGGCTTCACCTGCAACCTGGACGGATGGACTCCGAGAGCGTCAGCTTTTCGGCCAGGTTGACGTGATCGTCACCAACCCGCCGTTTGGATCCAAGATTCCTATCGATGACCCCTCCATACTTGAGCGCTTTGATCTAGGACATCACTGGACTTATAACGAAGAGTCCGACACTTGGGTCAAAGGAACTGAGACCAAGTCACGTCCTCCTGAGATCCTTTTCATCGAACGCTGCGTGGCCCTTCTAAAGCCTGGGTCAGGGGTTGCGGCAATGGTCCTACCGGACGGCATCCTAGGGTCTCCGGGTCTTGGCTACGTGCGACAGTGGCTCATGGATCACACAACTATTCTGGCCAGCATCGACCTCCATGCAGACACCTTCCAGCCCGGCACCAGCGTGCAAACAAGCGTACTGGTTTTCCGTAAAAAGACCGCGGAACAAGTTCGCGATGAAAGCCTGTCGGGCCAGATGATGAACTACGACGTGTTTATGGCTATATGTGATCACGTGGGACATGACAAGCGTGGAAATTCGATCTACGTACGCGACGACGACGGAAATGAAGTAATCGTCGAGACTCGCGATGTAGTTACTGCCACAGTGGACGGCGTGAGGACAAAGCGCCTTCACAGCGCGCAAGAGCGCAAGATTGATGACAACACGGCAGACATAGCAGAGGCATTTCGGGCATGGCAGCAGCAGAACGTTTAGAAGCGCAACTTCCAGAAGTAACGGCAAAGGGTCTGGCCGTTGATTTAGCGTGGTCGAGCGTGAAAGTCTCGGTTCTCCAGCGCGGGCAGCGGCGTCTTGAAGCCAGCTCCTACCTCACGGATGGATACGGGCAACGGCAGTTGATTGAAGCGCGGCCGAGTGGATGGAAGCGCATGGAAGATGTTGCAGAAGTTTGGCAGCCCTCGCGGCTTAAAGGCGTCGTCGTTCGCCCGCACGCTGGGCTTCCATTTCTTTCAGCAGGCCAAGTTTTTGAGGCCGCCCCCGTTGTAAGAAAATGGCTGGCGACAAGCCACGTCCCGAACAGGGCGGAGAGATACGTTAAGAGCGACTGGCTGCTAATGAGCTGCTCTGGTCGGGTTGGGCGAATCACCGCCGTGTATCCCCATCACGAGGACCTGGTGGTCACGCACGATCTTCTTCGCATCGTCCCCAAGTCGAAGACTGACTACGGGTGGTTGTACGCCTACATGCGGACGAAGGCCTTCGGGGGAATCGCACAAAGCTCTCAGTACGGGCACATGATTAAGCACCTTGAACCGGAGCACGTACAACGCATGCCCGTCGTCGAACCCGCAGCAGAGATTAAGCAACGAGTTGCCGCGCTGGTGGAAAAGATTATGGAAAAGCGTCGCGATGCCATGCAAATCAAAGCAGTAGCCGACGACTTATATGAGTCTCTGATCGATCCTGAAGGAACTTCTTTAGATTCATCCGTTGGCGGTCCCGTACCGATAAATCTTTTGCTTAAGGCACGGCGCCGACTTGATGCTCAGTTTGTCCGTCCTGACTTCAGGCAAATCGATTCGTTTATTCGATCGGCAAGTACGCGACCAGTAGAGTCAGTCGCTGACGTCACGGACAGCGTTGGTCTCGGTGGGCGCTTCCGTCGTTACTACGGTGAAAAGGGAACGCCATATCGGAGCGCCGAGGAATTGTTCGATCTGAACGCTCCTGTTACGAAGCGAATTTATTCGGCATTGGTTCCCGGCAGCGATGAGTATGTCCTTCGGCAGGGATGGATCATCATGGCTCGTTCGGGGCAGGTGTACGGCCTAAACGGACGATGCCTGCTTCTAACCGAAGCTCACGAAGGAATATTCGGTAGTGATGACCTGATACGCATCTTGCCGAACGCTGATGCTATTCATCCGGGCTACCTGCTGATGGTGCTGACAAACCAGAAGTTCGGAAGGCCGATGGTTATCCGTAATGCCTACGGAACGTCGATTCCTCACTTGGATCCTATGGATATAAGAGAGATCCCAGTACCACGGTTTTCCGAAGACGTGGAGGAACAGATCGGGGCGCTAATGGAAGAAGCCGCGGTGCTGCGCGACGAGGCAGATGCACTCGAGAATGAGGCTACTGCCTTAGCCGAGGCGACTGTTGCCGATTTCATAGGAGTTCACGAGCTGACCAGCAGCCACCAGGAGCCATCAAGGCTATTACGGGCAAAGTTATGAGTTACCAGTTGCCGAATTTTTGAAGCCGCGAATATCACTGCAGGCTGCCAATAGGTTCTATTGGACCACTGCCGCTGCCGTCGCAAACACATCTGCTGGCATCGGCCGGTGCAGCTTCCACGTGATCGCGATTGGCTTCTCACCCCTGTGCTGAACATAGTCCACCTGGCCCAGACATGTGTATGGAACTGTCAGCCCGGTCTCGTCGTCCGCCGTGTCCCGCGTGAAGATCACAACCCTCGAGCCATGTGAAGCCCGGTCAAGATAGCGCCGCCCCGTCGGACTGGTTGGCGAGGTCGCGTTCTGCGACTCCCAGTGGAACAGCTCCGGGCTGATGGCGTAGTCCTTGTACATCGTGGTCGCTGAATGCTTCTTGTCGTCCTTGTTTAGGGTGACAAAGAAGGCATCTGTGGAAGTTGCAGGACACCATGCGACGCCCTCGCGGTGCTGCACATTCTTGCCCTGTTCCAGCGAGCCGTACTGAAGCGCCGCGAGAACCTCCTCGCGCCGGTAGGTAGCATGCGAGAGCAGCGGGACATGCTGCAGCCCCGCACCGAGGCTCTTAGCCGCATGCTTTGATGCCGCCGACCCCAGCTTCACGACCTGGCGAATCTCGCGGCACACAAACTGATAGCCGCGCAGATGGTCCAGCCCGTCGTCGTACGTGCTGAACCCGCCGCCGTCGTCCCACAGCGTGTAGAAAAGCATTCGCGCAAAAGCCTGCTCCCGCAAGCCAAGCTCGGCATAACGAGGCGCGTCGGGAGCAACCAGCATGGAATAGGCGGCGGCGCGTTCCGGATCGTCCACGTGAATCAGCGCGGCCATGCGGCCCAGCAGCTTCTTTTCCTCCGCGTCCGACAGCTCCTCAATTTTCCCACGAAGCACGGTCTCCAGGGGCGAGTACCCTTCGATCAGCCCTGCCTGGCGGAGGTAGCCGGTCCACGAGTCCCTGGTGGAACGGTAGATCGTCTTCACGTCGTTCCCCGACCGCTCCAGATAAGCCTCTAGCTCGGTCTCGGCGTACGAGGCAATATCCCGGACCAGCTGTGCCCGGTTGAACCGGAGCTGTGCCTTAATGTTGTCCAGCACCACCTTCTGTGCTACCCGGTCCAGCACGATCTGGGAGCCGGACGGCAGGTACGGGAACTCATCCTCGACAGCCTTCTCCAGCTCCTTGCGCCCGTAGCCGGTCAGCGCCCGGTAGCGTAGGTCAAAGCGGAACTCACGGCGCTGCTGGCCGATGAAGTCCAGGACCGTCAGCACCGCTTTGCCCTCAGCACGACGCAGCCCGCGTCCAAGCTGCTGGAGGAAGACGGTGGCGCTCTGCGTGGGCCGGAGCAGCAGGATGGTGTCCACCTGCGGCAGGTCCAGGCCTTCATTAAAGAGGTCGACGGCGAAAATACAGTTGATCTCCCGCTTCCCCAGGCGCCTGAGGGCTTCCTCTCGGTCAGCATTGTCCGTGGTGCCGTCGACTGCGACGGACGCAATGCCGGCTCGGTTGAACACCTCGGCCATGTAGCGGGTGTGCTGCACGGAGACGCAGAAGCCGATGGTCCGCATCTGGTCGGCGCTGGTGACCTTGTCCCTGAGTTCGCGGATGACCTTGGCGGCCCGGGCGTCGTTCCCGGTGTAGAGGGCGCTCAGCTGGGTGGTGTCGTAGTTGCCGCGTTTCCATTCCAACTGGCTCAGGTCGACGTCGTCGGAGACGCCGAAGTAGTGGAACGGCACCAGCAGGTCAGCATCCAGGGCGTCCCAAAGCCTTAGCTCGCTGGCGGTCCGGCCGTCGAAGAATTGTTTGGCGACGTCGACGCCATCGCCGCGCTCCGGTGTAGCGGTGAGCCCGAGGAGTTGCTGCGGCTGCAGGTAATCCAGCAGGCGCCGATAAGTGGGCGCCATGGCGTGATGAAACTCATCGATGACCACTATGTCGAAGAAGTCAGGCTCCAGCTGCTCGATGCCGAGCGAAGACAGCGACTGAACCGAGGCGAAGATGTGCTTCCACTCTCGCGGCTTGTGGTCCCCCACGTAGAGTTCACCGAAAGCGCCGTCCTGCATGACGTCGCGGTAAGTGCGCATCGCTTGCTTCAGGATTTCCTGCCGGTGGGCGACGAAGAGTAACTTTAGGTCACGGCCCGCAGCTTCGCTGAGCCGCCTGTAGTCCAGTGCGGCGATAACCGTCTTGCCAGTCCCCGTGGCGGCGACCAGGAGGTTGTGGTTGAAGCCCTTGGTGCGCTCCGCTTCCAGTTCCTCCAGCATCTCCTCCTGGTGAAGGAACGGCTGAACCTCAAGCCCGGTGGCAGCATCCGGGGCCGCGGTGCGGCGGCCGCCGTTGCGTTCCAACGCGGCGTCCAGCTTCTCGCCGTCGCGCTTCGGGTCGTAGCTCTGGAAGGGCCGCTGCTGCCAGTAGCTGTCGAAGGTGACCTCGAACTTCTGCAGGAGGGCCGGCGTTGCGACGGAACTGAGCCGGACGTTCCACTCAAGCCCATCGAGGAGGGCAGCCTGGCTCAGGTTGGAGCTGCCTACGTAGGCGGTGTCGAAGCCGGTGTTCCGGCGGAACAACCACGCTTTGGCATGGAGTCTTGTCGCCTGGGTTTCGTAACTGATCTTCACTTCGGCCCCGTACCTCTGGACGAGTTCGTCAATCGCCCGGCGTTCCGTTGCGCCCATGTAGGTGGTGGTGATGACTCTGAGTTTGGCGCCGCGCTCTTTGAGCTGCCGAAGGGCAGGCTCCAAGATCCTAATGCCGGTCCACCGGACAAAGGCACAAAGGAGGTCCACGGTATCTGCAGACTCCATCTCGGCCTTGAGCTCGGCTGCGAGATTTGGGTCATCCTTGCTATTGGTGAGCAGGGAAGAGTCACTCAGTTTAGTGATTGGGCGGCGGAGATTCCGACGTTTAAGAGCAGCTGGACGATGTAGTGACTGAAGCTGGGTAGGACCTTCCAGGATGCGGTCTTCTGTCTTCAGTTTCTCGAGAAGCAGGTTTGCTAGGCCGACCCGCTCGGCTGGCGTAGCCATGGCGAGAGTTTTGCGCACAGCGTCGGCGATATGCCTAGCTAAGACGTCGGGGGCGTTTTCGTCGTCGATAGTTGCGAAAGCTGCTTGCAGCCTCGGCTCTTTACTCACTGCCTTGTCGAGCGCGACCGTATTGAGCAGCTCGTACAGGCCTTCGGACAGGTGCTCTGCGGGGACTCCCCCGTGAAAAATATTCACGTCCCCAGAGTATTGTGTGAATGCTGCAGAGTCGTGCTGCCCCGCTCGTGGTGGAATAACTCACTCTTCACTGCCCGGAGGTCATTCGTCATAGAATTATTTCCTCCGAAGGAGCACAAGCGGAACGCTGGTTATTAGCACCCTTCAAAACGACTAGGACGTCTGACTTTACATTGGAAGTTCAGGCGAGACTCAGGGCCTAAACCAGGACCTTGCGAGCTGAAGCTTCGAATGCAGCCTGGGCTTGCGGCAGTATTTCAGCAAAGACCACCGTGAAATTTTCGCGGCTCTTGTTGTCTATCGAGTCAAAGTAATCTTGAGCGGATCCGGCAAGCTTGGGATACCCCAGCCTAAAGCTCGCCAAAATAGAAAGCATTTCGAGCCGCAAAGCATTCCGCTTATCAATGTTTCTAGTCGACTCTGCACGGTCATCATCAGATTCCAAAGACTTTCGGCGGAGTCCGCCCTGTCGATCATCATATATGTCCAGATTCATTTGAGCAATTTCCGCTCCGACAATCAAGAATCGGGCCGATATTTGAGTTAACTCCGTGCGCCTAGCCCGCTTGTCATCTCTGTGGCTCTGGATGATCATAGAGACTAGAGCCCCGGCAAAGCCAAACATGGCGCCGACCAGGGCAGCATACAATTCCGTCACATTTCCCCTTAAATATCAGCTGTCAGCCGTTGAAACTGCGGCCTAAGAATCAAGCTGATGCTACCCGACTTAGCGACTGCCCGAACTAGTGACCATAGGAACCGTCCTCGAAGTGACCGCGGGATTGCTCCAAGCCATGGTTTTCTATTGTTGCCGGGTTGGTGTTTCGTATGACCTCGTTTCCGGGCGCCGCTGGGGCTGCCACCTGATCGACGCGATGCTTGAGCGGTTTCTTGTGTCGGGACTGTACGACAAGACATACCTGGATAAGCCTGCCCTTACATTTGGCAGACATTAGGCCATAAGATTCCAGATTTTTCTCATGGTTTGAAAGCTTTTGAGGTTCGCCCGAGCCGTGAAGATGGCCTTACAGATGCATTGCATCGTCGGGGACTCGGTACTTTGGCGCCCTCAGGGCGCCGCGGACAGTGACGGCGAACAACATGCCGGGTCCTAGTTAACATGAGCGGCCATCGGACAGTTAGAGCAATACCGCTACTGAGGGAATGGGGACCTCTCAGTACCGGTCCTTCTCACTGCCGTAGATAGGGGACTTCCGAATCACGCCTCCGCGCCTACAGGGGTTCCACGGTATTCATGCCTGTCGCTCCTGGACCGACCGGTCATCAACTACCTCAGAATCAGCGCTGAGCAGCTGGAGTGCAGCGCTGAGTCTGCCCCCCCGTAGCGCCTCCCCACTGGGTCTACGGCGATAGTTTCGGCTCGTGCAGTCAGCCCGTGTTGGTGACCCTAGGATGATTCAATGGGCGAGAACCGAAGATCCGAATCACCAGATGAAATTACCGAATCTTGGCGGAAGAAGTGGCGACTGAGTCGTCCCTGGATAGCCGTCTACGCTTTTGGCGCAGTTTCGGGCGCGGGCGTAGATGCCCTTGCACGCGAACTCGTATCAGCGGGAACTCTGAGCGGAACTGGTATGGGCGCGAAGGACTGGGCCACCATCTATATCACTACACTCGCCCTCTTCGTATCTGTCGCGGCGTTCGCGCACACCCGAAGCAAAGCAACGAAAGACGCTTTTCTCGCCATTCACGAGAAGATGTTTGATCTCGAGATTCAAGAGGGACGAGGCATCCTCTATAGCAAAATCAAGAGCTTGGACGACGCAGAGAAGTTGAAGAAGTACGACAAAGAAAGCTTTCGGAAGGTCAACCGCGCGATCGCGATGTGGGACGTTCTCGCGATGTATGTCAGCCGCGGCTATCTACCCAAACAGATGGTCTTAGAGGAATGGGGTCGAAACTTGGCAAAATATCGAGGTCGAGTGCTGTTGTTCGGGGAGGCTCGGAACAAACACTGGGAGCACTATGAGGCACTCAGCAAAGAAGCCTGTGAAAAGTACCCCTCCGCGGCTGACGAGTTGAAAGTAGAAGGGCGTAGCCGAAAAAGCTTGTACCCGTTCCGGTGAGCCTTTCTCAGGGTAATCAGCGTTGGTAGATATCGCCTACAGACAGCCGTTCTAGTTCGGTGCTCTGCAACGAGCCTCTTTAGTTTCGGGTTGGCTGGCAGAACGACTCACAGTTCCCGCCCAGCGAGCTCCTCGACGAGATATCCTTCTGTGCTGGTGTCAGCGATGGTCGAAAAGTGAGCCATTTCGCGGGCTGAAAAGTGAGCCACTTT
>NZ_JARVSG010000044.1:0-93234 GCF_030209335.1 Pseudarthrobacter sp. fls2-241-R2A-168 | reverse complement strand
CGCCTTACTTTAAAAGCACCCCCACCGTCCTACGCAATAGGAATTACTCATCTAGACTGGACCTTTCGGGCTTTCATCACGGGTGAAGAGGTAGGCATGGCAGAAGCGGACAAGGTTGCAGGCAATCCGGCGGTGTACCGCAGCGGCCAGGAGATCGAGTGCTGGCTCACGGACATGGACGGGGTGCTGGTCCACGAGAACCAGGCGGTGCCGGGCGCCGCGGAACTTATCCAGCGGTGGGTGGACACGTCCAAGCGCTTCCTGGTGCTCACCAACAACTCAATTTTCACCCCGCGGGACCTCGCTGCAAGGCTGAAGGCTTCCGGTCTGGAGGTTCCGGAAGAGAACATCTGGACCTCCGCTTTGGCCACCGCCCAGTTCCTCAAGGACCAGGTGGAAGGTTCAGGATCCGGCAACCGCGCCTACACCATCGGCGAGGCAGGGCTGACGACGGCGCTGCACGAGGCTGGATTCATCCTCACCGACCAGGATCCGGACTTTGTGGTGCTCGGCGAGACGCGCACGTATTCCTTTGAGGCCATCACCACGGCCATCCGCCTGATCCTTGCCGGGGCCCGTTTCATTGCCACGAACCCGGACGCCACCGGCCCGTCCAAGGATGGCCCCCTGCCGGCCACCGGAGCGATAGCAGCGCTCATCACCAAAGCCACGGACCGGGAGCCTTATATCGTGGGCAAGCCCAACCCGATGATGTTCCGCTCGGCGATGAACCAGATCGACGCGCACTCGGAAACCACCGCCATGATCGGTGACCGGATGGACACGGACATCATCGCCGGCATGGAAGCCGGGCTGCACACGGTCCTGGTGCTGACCGGCATCACCCGGCGTGAGGACATTGGCGCCTACCCGTTCCGGCCCAACCAGGTGCTGAACTCTGTGGCGGACCTGAAGAACCAGGTCTAGGCCTAGAAAACGCTCACGCGGGATCCGCCCCGGGGCAGCGGAAAGTTTTCGTCCAGCAGCTGTTGCAGCAGCGGCCGGTAGATGTTCGGGTTCCAGCCCGGACTGGCATGGGCCGGAGCAGCACCGACGGTCTGCAAATTGCTGGACACCATGTTCGCCTTGAACGCCACCGCCCAGGACTCAACCGCCGTCTGGTAGCGGACGGTGCGGTCTCGCGGGTTTCCGATGTAGGCCATCTTGGCGTGGCCCAGCTTGTCCACGAACCGCAGGCCGTCGAAATGATAGATATAAGCGGACTCGGACTGGATGAGCAGGTTGGACGGCGCGATCGGGGACAGCTGTTCGAGCGTCTGGTCAAGGATCTGGCGCCAGGTGCGTTCGTCCTTGTGGATGACCCGCTCGCCCAGCTCGTACCCGCCCCGCACCGTGGACGGGAACCGGATGCCGCGCTCATAAAGGAACACGACGCCGTCGAACCAGCTTTGGTCCAGCACGTCATGCTTGCTGTAGGGACTGGAGTCCAGGACGATGAACTCCACCTCCACTCCGTGGATTTCGAGCAGCCGGGCAGCTACCTGTGTTGCCACCATCCCGCCGAAGCTGTGCCCGTAGAAGTACAGTTTGGTCAGCTTCTGCGCGCGGACGTACTCGATGACGGCGATGACCAGCTCATCGATGTCCAGCCCCTGGTTTGAATAGCCGACGGCGGCCAGCCGGGCGCGCTTGTCCAGCGCACCGCGGAGGGAGTTCAGGATCCACTGCGCCTCCTCCCAGCTGGTTTTGTAGCCGGGAAACAGGAACCAGCTGGCGTCCGGGTAGTAGGCGTCGGCGAAGTCGTCCGGAACCGCGATGATCCTGTTGGAACGGCGCTGCGACTGCACCTCCCGGGTGAGGATCATGTCGGCGGCGAGTACGCCGGAAGCGCCTGCCCCGGTCAGGAACGCACGGCGTGAAAACTGTTTGAGGGCAGCGGCTTCCGCCAGCAGCCGGGCTCCGGAAGCCCCCCGCTTGTCCTGCGGACCTGTGTCCCCCTCGTACGGCACACCCCTACCGTAGGCACAACGGAAGACGCCGCCGCAAGAAGGCGGCGGTAACCATTCAGTGACGCCTGGTCACCGCAGCAGTTCAGCTGGCCGCCTGGCCTTCCGTCAGGGGGAAAGGGCTGGCGGTGTCCTGCTGGCGCCGCGTGATCTCCCGGCCAATGTCCTCGTACCGGGCCATCAGGTCCGAGCCGGCGAAAGCCCCGGGGTTGTCCAGCAGGCCGAAGAGTGTGTCGCTGGCCAGCAAAAGTTCCTCATCCGAATATTCCTGCAGCGCCCGGCCGCCCCACGCCCCGAGCCCTGCGATATCCAGGGACTGCCCCTCATCAACGCCGCGCGTGGCTGCCACCGATCCGAGAGGATCAAGTTCAGACAAGGAATCAGCTTCTGCAAAGGCGAGAACCGAAAGGGCGTCCGTAACCGTCAGCAGTGCTTCATCCGGGAACTCGTCGCCGGAAGGCGAAAGGTCCAGCGATACGCCGGCGCCGTGGATTCCCATCAGGGTGCTGGCATCGATGGCGTTGAGTTCATGGCGAAGGCCAGCAAGTGCGGAAGACTCTACGAGCACAGCCCGTGAAAGCTCAACGAGAATATGCGAACGGATCCCCATGCGCCGGATACGCCGGACGATCTGGACGAGGCTGGGGCGGGAATCCTGGTTGAGGCTACCCTGGACATCGATGCGGACAACGTCGGCAGGGACATCTAGATTGACGAGGGCATTAAGGGTCTGGTCCATAGGTACTCCAAAAAAGGGTGTCTATGGCCGACGGCTCAACCTCGGTAAGCGTAACCTCCAGCGGGAGTCCGGCACAAGCCGCCCGCTACGCTGATTGATCCGCCTGCAGCTGTCCAGGTTCCTGGAAGTGGGTGCGCGTTCCAGCTCCCCCTACCGAATCCACAAGGGATTTGGCGATGTCCCGCAGCTTGGTGTTGCTGTTGCTGGACGCCTCCGTGAGGATACTCACCGCAGCCTCCTGGCTGCACCTGTTCTGCGCCATAACGATGCCTATGGCAATGTCGATGATGGTCCGGGACTGCAGCGTGGCCCGGAGATTGGCCGCACTGTCCGTGTGAAGCGAGAACCGCACAGCCAGCCGGAGCGCTTGCGAAATTTCCCGGGTGAAGCCCCGGGCCTTGGCGGTGGCGCGCTCATCAAACTTGCGCGGGACGTCGGAATAGAGATTCAGTGCCGCCTTGGCGTCGCCCTGGAGGTTGAACGGCAGGGACAATACCGACCGCAGCCCGTGCGAGGCTACGGCACTTGCGTAATCCGGTCCCCACCGGTTCTCCTCGAACAGGTCAGGTACATGGACTTCGCGTTCCTCTTTTGCCGCAGTAAGGCAGGGCCCTTGCGACAGGGAATACTGGATCTCGTCCACTTCCCGGGCAGAGTCGCTGCTCCAGCCGATCGTGGCGGCTTTCCGGTCCCGCAACAGGGTAATGCCGCAGAGGGCGTCCTCGCCGCCGCCGGCCACTTGATGTGCCGAAAACCGGGCAAGTTCATTCATGAAGTCCTCGAAGTCGGCACTCTCCAGGATCAGGTTCTGGACCTGCTCGGTGGCGCTCAAGGGATGTTCAGGGGGGACCATAGTGCACGTTCTCTGTACGGAATAAGGGGGATAAGGCAAATGATAAAGGACTCCCGCCCCGGATCCAACACGCTGCCCGGGCCGCACAGTCCCGGGCAGCAGTGGAAACAGGGCTATGAAAGGCCGAGTTCGTCCTTGCCGAAGGCGAACAGGTAAGGCACTCCGGTCTCGGCTTCAATCTTTTCCTTGGCCCCGGTATCCCGGTCCACGATCACCGCAACGGCCACCACATTGCCACCGGCTTTCCGGACGCCTTCCACTGCCGTCAGCGCCGAGCCGCCGGTTGTGGAGGTATCCTCCAGGACCAGCACCTTGCGGCCCTCCACCGAGGGACCCTCCACCTGCCGGCCCATGCCGTAGGACTTCTGGGCTTTGCGGACCACAAACGCGTCAACGCTCCGGCCGGCGTCACGGGCCGCATGCATCACTGCCGTCCCTACGGGGTCGGCTCCCATGGTGAGCCCGCCGGCGCACTCAAAGTCGATGCCGGCGTCGTCCGCCAGCGCGAGCATCACCTGACCCACCAGCTTCGAGGCTTCATGGTGCAGGGTGATGCGGCGCAAGTCGATGTAGTAGTCGGCTTCCGCTCCACTGGACAGGATCACCTTGCCGCGGACCACGGCAAGTTCCTTGATCAGTTCCAGCAGGCGGGCGCGGGCGGCTGCAGTGTCTACTGCAGTATCACTGGGGGAAGTCATGGTCTCCAGTTTAGTGTGGGCGTGCCGGTGTGGATGCTTGAGCGCTGTTGACACTGCTGGCTAGGCTGGACCACATGCGCGAACTCCAGGCCAGGATCATTGAGGAAATGGGCGTACAGCCCCGGATCGACCCCGCCGGGGAGGTGCGCAAACGCGTCACTTTCCTGAAGGAATACCTTCAAGCCACCCACACCAAAGGCTTTGTCCTGGGCATTTCCGGCGGCCTGGACTCCTCGCTGGCCGGCAGGCTGGCCCAGCTTGCGGTCGAGGAGCTTGAGGCAGAAGGCGTGGACGCGAACTTTGTGGCCGTGCGCCTGCCGTACGGCGTTCAGCATGACGAGGAGGACGCCCAGGCTGCGCTGGACTTCATCCAGCCCAAAACCGAGTGGACGTTTAACATCTCGGCGGCCGTGGACGGCTTCGAGGATGAGTTCGAAAAGACCGTGGGCTCTGAGATCTCCGATTTCCACAAGGGGAACACCAAGGCCCGCACCCGCATGATTGCCCAGTATGCGCTCGCCGGGGAACACAACTACCTGGTCATCGGCACCGACCATGGCGCCGAATCCGTCACCGGTTTCTTCACCAAATATGGCGACGGCGGCGCCGACATCCTGCCGCTGTTCGGCCTGAACAAGCGGCAGAACCGCGCCCTGCTGGCCGAGCTCGGCGCCCCGGCGCGGGTGTGGGAAAAGGTGCCCACTGCGGACCTGCTCGATGACAGGCCTGGCCGCACCGACGAAGACGAGCTGGGCCTGAGCTACGACCAGATCGACGATTACCTGGAAGGCCGGGACGTCCCGGAATCCGTGGCGGAGTCGATTGAAACGAAATACCTGCGCACGCGGCACAAGCGCACCGTCCCCGTCACCATTTTTGACACCTGGTGGAAGGGCGAAGGCCCCGAGGAGCCCCGCGCAGGGCTGTAGACCTAAGGAAAAACGACGGCGCGCCGCACCCGGAAAGGGGCGGCGCGCCGTCGTCGTTCCCCGGCAAAGCCGGTGAGGCTCAGCGGGCCCGGACGCCTTTCCCCTCCGCGCCCAGCTGCTGGGTGATGCGGTGGGCCTCGGCCATCAGGAGGCTGCCCAGCTCCTCCTGCCGCTCCGGTTTGAACCGGGGTTCGATGCCTGTGAGTGACAGTGCCCAGGCGGGCCGGCCGGACTGGTCGAACACCGCGGCGCCCATCCCCCAGCTGCCCTCCAGCACCAGCCCTGGATTCACCGAGTAGCCATTAAGCCTGGTGCGCTCGAGGTTGCCCCGGACAAGTTCCTCCGGATGGCCCACTGCGAAGGTCCCGGCATGCGCTGCCCAGTCATGCAGCAGTTCCTCCTGCTCGGCCT
Organism: Pseudarthrobacter sp. fls2-241-R2A-168; assembly: GCF_030209335.1. Lineage (NCBI taxonomy): Bacteria > Bacillati > Actinomycetota > Actinomycetes > Micrococcales > Micrococcaceae > Pseudarthrobacter > Pseudarthrobacter sp. fls2-241-R2A-168. The sequence goes on along the minus strand of NZ_JARVSG010000044.1, from coordinate 87,637 downwards.
CCGGCAGGAAAGCCAGGATCGCGGTGCCCGCCGAGGCCACGCCCAGCGGGAACCGGACACCCTCGTGCAGCACAAATGACCGCACCGGAAAGCTCCCCTCCTCCCGCAACAGGCATACCGTCTCAGAGCCGCGGCGAATGGAGAAGAAGGCGCTCTCGCCGGTTGCCTCGGCCAGCCGCCGGAGGCTCGGGCGGGCTACCTCCTCCAGGGGGAAGCGGGCCGACGCCACCGACCCCATCAGGAAAATCTCCGGACCCAGCACCCAGTTGCCGCTGCCGGGGTCGTGGTCCAGCAGGCCCTCGGACGCCAGCGAGGACAACAGCCGGTGGACCGTGGGCCGGGTAAGGCCGGATTCGATCACCAGGGCGGACAGCGGCATGCCGTCCGCGTTGCGTCCGATGAGACGCAACAAGCCCGCAACACGGCTGACCACCTGGGCTCCCGGAACTGGGGAATTACTCACTTTTCACCTTTTTCTATCCATAATATGGACACGGACTACCTTACCGTCCACAGTGTAGAAACGGGCAGAAATGCCGAAATCTGATGCCTTGACAGCCCTCCCAACCCACCCGTAATGTCCATCTCCAGACCCATAGTCCACAAAGTGGACGATTATTGCGGGACTCTCAACGAGGAGGCGCCATGTCCAAACTTCAGCCAGCTCCCGCCGTCGCCCTGGAAGGGGCACTGCGGGACGGAATGACTCTCGCCGTGGGCGGATTCGGCCTTAGCGGCATCCCCGCGGACCTGATCGAAGCCGTCCGGGATTCAGGCGTGAAGGACCTGACAGTGGTCTCGAACAACATGGGGGTGGACGGCAAGGGGCTGGGCATCCTGATCGAGGCGGGCCAGGTCCGGAAGGTCATTGCCAGTTACGTGGGTGAGAACAAGCTCTTCGCGGAGCAGTATCTCGCCGGCCGCCTGGAGGTCGAGTTCACCCCGCAGGGCACCCTTGCGGAACGACTGCGGGCCGGCGGCGCGGGCATCCCTGCCTTCTACACCAAAACCGGCGTTGGCACCCTGGTTGCCGAAGGCAAGCCGCACGAGGTGTTCGACGGCGAAACGTACGTCCAGGAGCGCGCCATCACGGCCGACGTCGCACTGGTCCACGCCCACACCGCGGACACGGACGGAAACCTCATCTACCGCTATACCGCCCGGAACTTCAACCCGGTGGTGGCGACGGCAGGCCTCCTGACCATTGCCGAGGCGGAGGTGGTTGTGCAGCCGGGCGAACTGGACCCCAACCACATCGTCACCCCTGGCGTCTTCGTCCAGCGCCTGGTCCAGGCCAGCAACAGGGTCAAGGACATCGAGCAGCGCACCGTCCGGCCGCGCGGTGTCCCGGCTGATGGCGAAGCCCTGGCCGTCTGACCACCAAATACCTAGCTAAAAGGAGAACCCCATGGCCTGGACCAGGGATGAAATGGCCGCCATCGCGGCCGAGGAACTGAACGACGGCGACTACGTCAACCTGGGCATCGGCATTCCCACGCTGGTGGCCAACAACCTGCCCGACGGCGTCCGGGTTGTCCTGCAGAGCGAAAACGGGCTGCTGGGCATGGGCCCGTTCCCGTACGAGGGCGAGGAGGACGCCGACCTCATCAACGCCGGCAAGCAGACCGTCACGGTGCTGCCCGGCGGGAGCATCTTCGATTCCGCCACCTCGTTCGGCATGATCCGCGGCGGCCACGTCAAAGTGGCCATCCTGGGCGCCATGCAGGTCTCCGGCAGCGGGGATCTCGCCAACTGGACCATCCCCGGCAAGATGGTCAAGGGCATGGGCGGTGCCATGGACCTGGTGGCCGGAACACCGCGCGTCGTGGTCCTCACCGAGCACAACGCCAAAGACGGCAGCGCCAAAATCGTCCGCGAATGCACCCTGCCCCTGACTGGTCTCGCCGTGGTGGACCGCATCATCAGCGACCTCGCGGTCTTTGACCTTGCGAAGACAGACGACGGCGGGCGGCAGCTCACGCTGACCCGGCTGGCGCCCGGGGTCACCGTCGAGGAAATCCAGGAGAAGACGGAGGCGGAATTCACCGTCGCCCTGGACGGATCCGGCGCCGGGGAATCCGCTCTGGAAGGAGCAACGGCATGAGCCTGCAGGAACAGTTCGGTAAAGATGTCCTGCTCACCGGTTGGGGCCACAGCCGTTTCGGGAAGCTGGTGGACGAGACCTTGGAGTCTCTGATCGTCCAGGTGGCCACCGAAGCGATCAGGAACGCCGGCATCGAGCCCGGCCAGATCGACGAGATCTACCTCGGCCAGTTCAACTCCGGCATGATGCCCCTGGCGTTCCCGTCCTCGCTGGCGCTGCAGGTCTCGGACCAGCTCGCCAACGTGCCCGCCACGCGGGTGGAGAATGCGTGCGCTTCAGGTTCTGCCGCCTTCCAGCAGGGCACCAAGTCCCTGCTGGCGGGCACCGCGAAAACCGTGCTGGTGATTGGCGCCGAGAAGATGACCCACGCCGGAGCGGACGTTGTAGGCGCCGGCCTGCTGGGCGCGGACTACGACATGGCCGGCAAGGCATCCACCACCGGATTCACCGGTCTCTTCGCCGAGGTGGCCAAGCACTACGAGAAGCGCTACGGCAGCGTTTCGGACGTCCTGGGCTCCATCGCCGCCAAGAACCACCGCAACGGGGTGGACAACCCCTACGCCCAGCTCCGCAAGGACCTCGGCGTCGAATTCTGCCGCACAGTCTCGGACAAAAACCCGATGGTCGCGGACCCGCTGCGCCGCACCGACTGCTCCCCTGTGTCTGATGGTGCGGCCGCCGTGGTGCTGTCCACTGCGGCGACCGGCGGTGCCACCGCTCCGGTGCGGCTGGCCGGCTTCGGCCACGCCAACGACTTCTTCCCCGCCGCGCGCAGGGATCCCGTAGCCTTCAACGCCACCCGGGTGTCATGGCAGCGGGCACTGGCGATGGCCGGCGTCGGAATCAATGAGCTGGACTTCGCCGAGGTGCATGACTGCTTCACCATCGCGGAGCTGCTGATGTACGAGGCCATGGGCCTGACCGATCCCGGGCAGGGCGCCAGGGCCATCGAGGAAGGCTGGGTGTACAAGGACGGCAAGCTGCCGGTCAACGTCTCCGGCGGCCTGAAGGCCAAAGGCCACCCGGTGGGCGCCACCGGCGTCTCGCAGCACGTCATCGCCGCCATGCAGCTCACGGGGACCGCCGGGGACATGCAGCTGGCCGGCCCCCGCCGCGCCGCCGTCCAGAACATGGGCGGCGTGGGCATCGCCAACTACGTCAGCGTCCTCGAATCCGTCTGAAAAGCAACGCGGGGTCAGATATGGCCGTTCCGGACCGGATTATCGGGCCATATCTGACCCCGCGTTGCTGTTATCTGGAGGGGCTACCGGTTGCGGATCAGGGCGGCGATCCCGGCGAAACCGAGGCGCTCCGCGTTCTGCAGCGCCGTTCTGCCCTCCCGGTCCCGGATGTCGGGATCGGCGCCTGCATCGAGGAGCAGCCGGACCACTTCCTGCTGCCTGGGTCCGCCGTTGTTCAGCAGGATCGCTTCCTGCATGGCGGTCCAGCCCAGGTTGTTCACGTGGTTGACCGGCACCCCCGCGGCGATCAGGATCCGGACGGTCTCCACGTGGCCATGTTCGCTCGCGGGGATCAGGGCGGTCCCGCCGTACCGGTTGGTGCTGGCAACGTCTGCCCCGGCGTCCAGCGTCAACCGGAGCACCTCGTTGAATCCTTCGGCGCCCGCGTAGAGGAACGCCGAATCCTGGATCGCGTCCTTGGTGTTCACATCGCCTCCCCGCCCGATGAGTTCCTGCACCAGCGGGACGTTGTTGGCCTTGGCCGCGGCGATGAGTGCCTGGTCAAGCTGCACTTGTTCCTCCGCGGACAGCACCGGAGGAGCAGCTGCCGGCGCCGGGGCAGGCGCTGATGGGGTTTCCGCCGCGGCCGTCGTCCCTTCCGCCCCGGCAAGGGACGACGACGGCGCAGGCTGCGGCGGCTGCGTCGCCTCCGGACCCGCCTGGCACGCAGTCGTGGCCAGGGTCAAGGAGACGGCAAGGCAGCAAACCCCAACCCACTTCATGCGGCCCAGCCTACTGAGCGGCAGCAGCAACGATGGCATCAGCACCGGCAGTGGCACAGGCCTCGTCCAGGGCTCCGTCGGGAGCACCTCCGACGCCGATCCCGGCCACGGAAACACCGTTCACCTTCAGCGGGACGCCGCCGGCGAGGAAGAGGGTGCCGGGGAGGTCCGCAATGCTCGGGCCGTTGCCGTTGATCCGTTTGGCCAGCTCGCTGGTGGGGGTGCCAAACGCTGCGGCGGTGTAGGCCTTCTGCTTCGCGGCTTCAATGGTGTGCTCCGCGGCGTTGTCGCCCCGCAGGAGCGCCTGCACCGTGCCGAAGCGGTCCACCAGCGCCACGGTGACGAACGGCAGCTTGTCCGCCTGGCACTTCGCGAGCGCCGCGGACACAGCCTTTGCGGATGCGCCGACGGAAATACGGTTCTGCTGGACCACGTTCTCCGGCACAGGCTGGACGTCGGCAGCAGGAACGGCTGCTGGAGCAGCACCCGGGCCGGCATTTGCTGTGACCGTCGCAACGGCGGTGAGCGCAAGTGCGCCGGCGGCTGCGGCGGCGAATACTTTCGATGACTTCTTCATGGTGTTTTCCTTATGGTCAAAGCCCAGCCACGGTTCAGCGCCGGGGTACAGTCCCATCCTTTCGCGGGCACGTGAGCAGGGCATCGGGCCTTTGGCTGCGGCCTCCTGCTCCGAAAGGCCAGCCGTATCAGCCAAAAGGCTGAGAGACGGGCAAGGGCGGGGGGCAATAGCATGGGAGGTAGCTGTCCCCCATTCGAACCGGAAATTTCCATGCCTCCCCGAGCCACCGCATCCCACGCCGCGCCCGCACCGGACCCCGGCGCCAACGGGGGTACAGGCGGGGCTGCCGCATCCAACAGCACACCGGAGGGACTCCCGCGCCTGGGCAGGATCGATACCGCCGTACACCTAGGCTTCGGCGTCCTGATGGTGGCGTCGCTGGTCCGCTACGTGATGCGCCACAGCCCGGCAGACAACATCCTGGTCCTGGGCCTGGCCGCCGGAGCCTGCCTGTTGTATCTCGCCGTCGCCATCCAGGCGCAGCGCGCCAGGCCCGGTGCACCCTGGATGGTTGCCCTGGTGGGCGTCTGGGCCGTCCTGGTCGTCGCCGCTCCCAGCTTTGCCTGGTGCTCGTTCGCGCTCTTCTTCCTCTGCCGGATCGCCTTCAACGGAGCAGCCGCCTACATCGCAGCAGGGGTTACGGCAGCTGCCACCGCGGCCGGCCTGTTCAAGCTGAGCGACGGCACAGACCTGGCAATGCTCCTGGGGCCGCTGGCCGTAGGCGTGATGCTGACCCTGGTTTATGACCGGATCCAGCACGACGCCGAGGAGCAGCGCCGCCTGCACGCGGAAGTATCGCTCGCGCAGGGACAGCTTGCGGCCAGCGAGCGCCGGGCGGGCACCATTGCCGAACGGGAACGGGTGTCCCGGGAAATCCACGACACCGTGACCCAGGGCCTGGCGAGCAGCCTCCTCCTGCTGGAGGCGGCCGGGAGGGCATGGCCGGCTGATGCCGCGAGGGCAGACCTGGGCCAGGCCACAGCGCTGTTGAGGGGCAATCTCTCCGAGACCCGCAACCTGGTCCACGAACTCGCCTCCCCCGGGTTGGACGCCTCGCCGTTGCCGGACGCCCTGCTTGTCGCGGCCAGGCAGTATGTCCCTGCGGCCCGGCTCCTGGTCACCGGCGAACCCCGTAACGTGCCGGCCGACGTCCGGCACGCACTTCTGCGGGTAGTCCAGAGCGCGGCCTCGAACATCAAGCTGCACGCTGCCGCCTCCACGGCCACCGTAACCCTCGGCTTCCTTCCGGACGCCGTCACCTTGGATGTGTACGACGACGGCACCGGCTTTGATCCGGCGGCGGCAGCACCGCCGTCGGGCGCCGGAGGGTATGGCCTCCGTGCCATGCGGCAACGGGTGGAACAGCTGGGCGGCGCCTTCTCCGTGGAAAGTGCGCCCGGTGAAGGGACCATCGTGGCAGCCCAACTGCCCGCTGCGGCCGAGCCGAATCTCCCGGGAGAGGCACCGTGAACGCCATTACCGTGCTGCTGGTGGACGACCATCTCGTGGTGCGAAGCGGGCTGCGGGCCCTCCTTGGCACCCAGGCGGATATCGACGTCGTTGCCGAAGCAGCGTCCGGGGAGGACGCGCTGGACCTGCTGGCGCAGCACCCCGTGTCCGTGGTGGTGATGGACCTTGCCATGGGTCCCGGGATGGACGGAATCGAAGCTATCCGCAAAATCCGGGAGCGGAACAAGAGGCAGGCCATCCTGGTGTTCACCACGTACGACTCCGATGCGGATATTGTTCGGGCAGTGGACGCCGGTGCCATGGGGTACCTGCTGAAGGATGCCGCACCCGAAGAGATCTTTGCGGCCATCCGGGGCGCAGTCCAGGGCAAGAGCGTGATGAGCGCGCCCGTGGCGTCGCGGCTTTTCCAGCAGCTGCGCAACCCCGACGAGATCCTGACGCCGCGCGAGGCCGAACTGCTCAGCCTCCTGACAGAGGGCCTCAGCAACCGTGAACTCGGTCAACGCCTCTTCATCTCCGAGGCGACCGTCAAAACCCACCTTGCGCACATTTACGCCAAGCTCGGGGTGGACACCAGGGCCGCTGCCATAGCCACCGCGATCCGCCGTGAGGGCATGCGCTGACGACACTTAAATCCCGTTACCCTTGCAAGGTTGGCGCCAGCCCCGTACGTTGGGGACTGCGGGGGACGTTCTCCGCGCACTTCGGGCCGGTGGCCCGGGGGAGAATCAGAGTCACACGAAGGAATGCAGCCATGGCAACAGGCACAGTTAAATGGTTCAACGCCGAAAAGGGTTTTGGCTTCATTGCCCCCGATGACGGGTCCGCTGACGTTTTCGCCCACTACTCCGCAATCGCCAGCAGCGGATACCGCTCACTCGATGAGAACCAGAAGGTTGAATTCGATGTGACCCAGGGTCCGAAGGGCCCGCAGGCAGAGAACATCCGCCCGCTCTAAGGCTTCGGCTTTCCTCCTGCACCAGCAGGAGGAACCCGCCAGGCAGCGGCCTCCCCAACACATGTTGGGGAGGCCGCTGTTTTTTGTTGGCTCTCCCCCGTCCAACGCTCTATCAGTTAACGCGGGCTTCCCACCAACGCTCTATCACCTAATGCGGACTTCCGGCCGACGCTCTATCACTTAACGCGGACTTCCCGCCGTCGCTCTCTCACTTAACGCGGACTTCCTACGGACGCTCTATCGCTTCGCGGGGGGGCCGACGGCGGTGCTGCCGCGGTCATCGTGGCGGAGGTCACGTCCGGGACTCGGGGAGTGATAGAGGGCTCCTCAAAAACGCGCATCAAGTGATCGAGCGTTCCTCAAAAACGCGCATCAAGTGAGAGAGCGTTCCCCAAAACCCAACGTCAAGTGAGAGAGCGTTCCCCGGTCCCTGTCCCGTTCACAGATTTGGGATAATGGGATGATGACGGGACAGCACCCGGACAATGTTCCAGGCAACGATGCAGGGAAGGACCCCTGGGAGGAGTTCGACCAGCTCCCGCCTGCCGGCCCGGACCTCGTCCCCGGCCATCCCGGCGGGGAACCATTGGGCTTCGGCTTCCGAACCGGGGTCCGCAGCGCCCGCGTCGCGGTCGGGTTTGCCGTCTATACGCTGGTCCTCGGAACCATCCTCGCGCTCGCCGGGTGCATCGTGTTTATAGCCGAGGAACAATGGCTGCTCGTAGCCCTGATGCTCGTCATCGAGGCCGTCTTCATTTTCGCGTTCACCCGGCTCGTAGCCCAGGCCCGCACGCGTTCCCCCCGCCCCAGGCCACCGCGTAAGAGGTATCCCGGAAAACCGGCTTGACCTTGACGCAGCGTCAACCCCTACGCTCAGAGCATGGACGCATCCGGAACTGCAGCAGGCATTGACTGGTCCATCCAGGATGTTGCCCGGATGGCGGGCACCACCAGCCGGACGCTGCGCCACTACGACGACATCGGGCTCCTAAAGCCCAGCCGCGTGGGCAGCAACGGATACCGCTACTACAACGCCGCGGCACTGCTGCAGCTGCAGCGGATCCTCCTGCTCCGGGAACTCGGGCTGGGCCTGCCGGCCATAGCCGATGTCTTCCATCACGAGATGGATGCCGTCAAAGCGCTAAGCCGCCACCTGGACTGGCTCCGGCAGGAGCAGGAACGGCTGGCGCGGCAGGTCCTGTCTGTCCAGCAAACGATTGAAACAGTGAAAGGAGGAGGCGAACTCATGGCCGAAAAAATGTTTGACGGCTTCGACCACACCCAGTACAAGGACGAGGTGGAGGAGCGCTGGGGCAAGGACGCGTATGCCAAGGGCGACGCTTGGTGGCGTGGCATGGGAACCGCTGAGAAACAGGAGTGGAAGGCGCGGGCCGAAAAGCTGGGCCGTGACTGGACGGCCGCCGCGCAATCGGGCATCGCCGCGGACAGCGCCGAGGCGCAGGACCTGGCCCGGCGCCACGTTCAATGGCTGACCTCCATCCCCGGCACTCCTGCCTCCGAGCAGGGCGGCGACGTCAAGGGCTATGTAGTGGGGCTGGGCGAAATGTACGTTGCCGATCCACGTTTCGCCGCCAATTACGGTGGCGAGACGGGCGCCGGCTTCGTGCGGGACGCGCTGCGAGTCTACGCCGACAGGAATCTCTAGCAGCCAGCACGACGGCGGAGGCTGGCTTGGCGGGGCAGGACATGACCCAGCGGCAATCAGCCCAGCCTCTTCCGCACGGCGACCACGGCGGCGGCGAGCGCCGCGGCGGTTCCAATCCGCCGTTGCGCCGTCCGCCGTCGGCCGTGCCATCCGCCGCCCACGGAAGGCTTGCGGACCGCCTGCGACGCCTGGCTGAGGTTTCCTGAGGTCAAAGTCGCGGACCGCCGCGGGGACAACTGGCGCGTGTCCACTTGGCGGGCGGTGGCCGCTTCGACCGCACCGGGCGCCAGCTTGTGCTGCAGCACCAGGAGCCGGCCGGCCAGGCCTCCCGCGACGAGCTCCCTGCGCGGGTGTTCCACGAGCCTCGCCACGGCTTTTGCAACCCGCTTGGCAGTGTAGACCGGAGGCATGGCCATCGGCCGGCGCCCGGTGTAGTTGGCGGCATTCTGGTAGAAGGGTGTGTCAATGGTGGCGGGGAGGACCGTGCACACGTCCACCCCGGCCACGCCTTCACGGGCCAGTTCGGAGCGCAGGCTGATACTCAACGCCCGGACCGCCGCTTTGGACATGGAGTAGGCGGCTGAGTAGGGCAACGGAATTTCCGCCACGACTGACGCAACGTTGATCAGTACACCGGACCCTTGGGCGCGCATTCGGGGCAGAGCCGCCCGCGCCCCATTGACGTAACCGGAGATGTTGACGTCAAGCACCCGCTGGAAGTCCTTCGGCGGAATCTCGGTCAGCAGTCCGAATGCACCTACCGCCGCATTGTTGACCCACACATCCAGGCGCCCGAACTCTTGTTCTGCACGCGCCGCCAGCTCCTCCATCCCGCCCACGTCCGTCACGTCGGTGGGGACGGCGATGGCTTTGGCGCCGCGCCTCCTGCAGGCCCGGGCCACGTCCTCCAGGGATTCCGCTCCCCGCGCGGCCAGGACCAACCGGGCTCCCCTGGCGGCGAAGCGAAGGGCCGTGGCGCGTCCGATCCCGCTGGAGGCCCCGGTAATCACCACAACTGGATTCTTGACGCGCATTCGGCATCCCCTTCTGTCCGCGGACGGCCCAGCCATAAAACTAAGTAGGCTTAGTGTTTGATGCTACCGATCACGGCGTGGCGGGACAACGCCAGCTGGACCACCGGGGCAGGGGTATCTAGTGGAAGGCGGATTTTCCGGTGACAGCCCTGCCCACAATGAGCGAGTTGATTTCGTAGCTGCCCTCGTAGGTGTAGAGGATCTCGGCGTCACCGAAGAGCTTGCCCATCTCATAGTCGCTGCTGATGCCGTTACCGCCCAGCAGTGAACGGCCCATGGCCACCGAGGCCCGTGCCAGCCTGGTGACCGTGGCTTTGGCCATGGCAGCCTGGACCATCTCCAGCTTTCCCTCCTGCTGGACGCGCGCCAGCTGCGCCATCAAGGCCAACGAGGCAGACGCGTTGCCCAACATATCGGCGAGTTGCTGCTGGACCAGTTGGAAGCTGGCCAGTTCCTTGCCGAACTGGCGCCGGTTCAGGGTATAGGCCCGCGCGATATCGAAGGCAGCCAGCTGGATTCCCGCACCCTGCCAGCCGACCCAGGCGCGGGAGTCGCGGAGGAGCTCGTTCGTCCGGGAGAAGCTTGTGGCTCCGGGCAGCAGGTTTTCCGCCGGAACCCGCACCTCATCCAGCGCAATGTCCGCGTTCTGCATGATCCGCAGGCCGATTTTGTGGGAGATCTTGGTGGCCGTGTACCCTGGCCTGTCCGTCTCCACGATGAAGCCCTTGATCTCGCCATCCGCCACGTCCCGCGCCCACACCAGCGCGAAGTCGGCAATGGTGGCGGCCCCGATCCACCGCTTGGCACCGCTGAGGACCCATTCGCCGCCGGCCAGCCTGGCCGAGGTTTCCAGCCCGCCGGCAATGTCCGAGCCGTGGTCCGGCTCTGTCAGGGCAAAGGCGCCCAACTTTTTGAACGTTTTCAGGCCGGGCAGCCACCGGGCCTTCTGTTCGTCAGAGCCCAGCTCGCTGATCATCCCGAGGATGAGTTCATTATGGATGCCGGCGAGCGCTGACAGGGATACGTCCGCGCGGGCCAGTTCGACGTACATCAGTCCCTTGAACAGCGCGGAGCTGCCGTCCAGCTGGAGGGCTCCGAGGCCATGTTTTCCCATGTCAGCCAGCAGCCCAAACGGAAACTCTTCACGATTCCAATACTCGATGGAGGGCTCCCGGACCGAGGATTGGAGGAACTCGCGGATGCCGAAATACCTGTCCCGTTCACGAGGCGCGAGGAGGTCGACAATGTACATCAGGTCGGCATCCGGAAAGGGTGGCACTCCGTTGTGTCCCGTGGCCTGCACTGGCATTGGTCCCCCTGCTCTGCCGCACCGCTACCAACCGTTGGATGTCCTAGTATATTGCACACACCCCGCAACAGGTGAGGTGCATCACATCCGCGAAAGGCTGGCCGGCTATGGGCGCTCCGCTTCCCCGAGACCCCATCGCTGATGCCCGCCGGAACTGGGAAGATCACGGCTGGGCGGACGAGGCGGCGCCCATGGCAGCCGTCACCGCCATCATGCGGACCCAGCAGATCCTGCTCGCCAGGATCGAATTCGTGCTGAAGCCTTTTGGACTGACGTTCGCACGCTACGAGCTGCTCGCCCTGCTGAGCTTCGCCAGGAACGGGTCCCTGCCGATGAAGAAGGCCAGCACGCTCCTCCAGGTCCACCCCACGTCCATCACCAATGCTGTTGACCGGCTGCAGGATGCCGGGCTGGTGCGCCGTTCGCCGCATCCGACGGACGGCCGCACCACACTGGTTGAGCTCACCGCCGAGGGCCGCACCGCGGCGAAACGTTCGACGGCGGCACTCAACGCCGAGGTCTTCGGCGCCTCCGGCTTCGGGCCGGAGGATATCGATCAGCTGATCCGGATACTCGGGGACTTCCGCCGGAACGCCGGCGACTTCATCGGCCCCTGAACGGCCCCGGATGTCCTGAACCGGCCGGTGTGCTGAACCGGCCGGATGTCCTGAACTGGCCGGTTTCCTGAGCTGGAGAAAACTGGGTCAGCGTGGCGTTTTGGCGCGTTTAATCCGCCGGGCAACCAGCAGCACCACGGTGACGCCCACAGCGGCATACACGGCGTAGTTCAGGAAACGGGAGTACTCCTCGATCACCCGGTACTGGGTGCCCAGCAGGTACCCGAGCCCCAGCAGCAACCCGTTCCACAGCCCGCTGCCGGCGACTGTGTAGATGGTGAACTTTCCCAGCGGCATGGCTGCAGCTCCGGCCGGAAGGGAAATGAGGCTTCGCACGCCGGGAAGCAGCCTCCCGAAAAAGATCGACGAGCGTCCATGCCGGCGGAACCAGCCGGCCGCGTGTTCAAAGTCCTCCCGGTCCACCAAGGGAAGCTTGGATAACCCGCGGATGGACCGCTCCAGTCCGAGCTTGGCCCCGAGCCAGTACAGGAACAGGGCGCCAAGATAGGCACCGAGGGTGCTGGTTACAAATACGAGGACCAGGCTCAGGGAGCCCTGCCTGGCCAGGTAGCCGGCCAGCGGCAGGATCACTTCGCTGGGGATGGGCGGCACCACTGTTTCAGCAAGGGTGAAGAGCCCCACGCCCCATTCCCCGAGCTGCTCGATCCCCCGGGCAGCCAAGCCCACCAGCCCGGTCAGGTTATCGGCCGAGCCGCCCGCGTCCGCTGCTGTCCCCCACATAGAACGCCCCCTGTCCGCGTCGCCGCCATACCCGTTTCCCGGTCCTGTCTACCTTACGCACCTGTGTAAAAGCTGGGCCCGGTGCGGCGGCCGCGGCCAGCGTCATTGCCGCCCACCGCGCCCCGGCCACAGTCCGGTCTGAGCCAGCGATCAGGCAGGCTTGGCCCGGACGTGCATCCGCTCTCCCTGCGTGCCGAAGAGGCTCAGGAACTCCACCGGGTTGCCGTCCGCACGGCCGAACCAGTGCGGGACCTTGGTATCGAATTCCGCGGCCTCTCCCGCATTGAGCACCAGGTCCTGGCCACCCAGGACCATCCGCAGCTTTCCGTTGAGCACATACAGCCACTCGTAGCCTTCGTGCACTTGAGGGTTGGGTTCCTCCAACCGTCCGGCGGGCAGGATGTGTTTATAGGCCTGGATGCCGCCAGGCTTTTTGGTCAGCGGAATGATGGTCATTCCCCGTACCTGGAGGGGCCGCAGGTGCACCCGGGGATCTCCTGTGGCCGGAGCTCCAACCAATTCATCCAGCGGAACGTGGTACGCCTTGGCCAGCGGCAGCAGCAACTCGAGGTTGGGCCGGCGCTGGCCGGCCTCCAGCCTGGATAATGTGCTCACGGATATGCCAGTGGTTTCGGCCAACGCTGTGAGAGTGATGCCGGCGGCCTGCCGAAGCGCCCGCAATCTGGGCCCCACCGCGGCCAGGACATCGTCAATCTGTTGATCCATACCGCCATCTTGCCATTGCGGCAAAACACTTTGCCAGTACCGACGGAGTGGAACACCATGGGAACTATGACAAACCACAATTCATCAATCTCTGACGTCTTGATCATCGGCGGCGGCGCGGCCGGCCTCAGCGCGGCACAAATGCTCGGCCGGTCGCGCCGCTCCGTGGTGGTACTGGACAGCGGCGAACCCCGCAATGCCCCTGCCCAGGGGGTCCACGGGTTCCTGTCCCGTGATGGCGTCAGCCCAGGGGAACTCCTGGAGACCGGCCGGGCCGAAGCAAGGCAGTACGGCGTCCGGACGATCCATGGCGAGGCTGTGGCAGCGGCCGGAAGTGTTGCCGAAGGCTTTGCCGTCACCGCTGCAGACGGCCGCGTCCTGCGGGCGAGGCGGCTCCTGATCACCACCGGGCTGGTGGACGAGCTGCCCGGGATCCCCGGACTCCGCGAGCGCTGGGGCAGGGACGTGCTGCACTGCCCCTTCTGCCATGGCTGGGAGGTCCGCGACCAGGGAATCGGCGTCCTTGGACTTGGTCCCTGGTCTGTGCATCAGGCCTTGCTGTTCCGGCAGTGGAGCGCCAACATCACGCTGTTCCTGAACGAACTTGTGCTGCCCTCCGCCGAGGAACTGGAGCAGCTGGCCGCCCGTGGCATCAAAGTGTTTGCCGGTGCCGTCGAATCGCTCCGGGTGGAACAGGACCGGTTGCGCGGCGTTGCCTTGGCAGGCGGGCCGGAAGTAGCCGTGGATGCCGTGGTGGCAGGAGCCCAGGTCCGGGCCCGGCTCGACGCCTTCGCCGGCCTCGGCCTGAAGCCGGAACCGCATCCGATGGGCATCGGGGATTTCCTGCCGACGGATGCCGACGGAGCCACCGCCGTCCCGGGCGTATGGGCGGCAGGCAACGTGACGGACATGCGCGCGCAGGTCATGGCATCAGCAGCGGCGGGCGCCTGGGCCGCCGTCGTCATTAACAACCACCTGATGGCGGAGGAGATGGCAGCAGATCTGTCCGCCTACCGGCAGTCGTTGATGCTTAACGATGCCGGAATTCGGGCTGGCGTTTCTCAGTGAACGCCGCCATGCCTTCCTTCTGGTCCTCCGTGGCGAAGAGCGAATGGAAGAGCCGGCGCTCGAAAACCACTCCCTGGGTAAGGCCGGTTTCGAAGGCCGCGTTGACGGCTTCCTTCGCCACCATCGCCACGGGTTTGGACTTGGACGCGATCACTTCCGCAGCCTTGATGGCCTCGTCTATTACATCCTCGGCTGGAACCACGCGGGACACCAGGCCGCACCTGTCGGCTTCCTCCGCACCGATGAACCTGCCGGTGAGGATCAGGTCCATCGCTTTGGCCTTGCCTACTGCCCGGGTGAGCCGCTGTGACCCGCCCATGCCGGGCAGCACGCCCAGGTTGATTTCGGGCTGGCCGAACTTGGCATTGTCCCCGGCGATGATGAGGTCGCACATCATGGCCAGCTCGCAGCCGCCGCCCAGCGCGAACCCGGAGACCGCAGCGATAGTGGGAATGCGCAGCCGGGTGAAGTCCTCCCAACCCCGGAACCAGTCCGCGGCATACATGTCCATGTAGCCTTGGGCAGCCATTTCCTTGATATCGGCGCCGGCGGCGAAAGCCTTGCTGGAGCCGGTGATCACCACCGCTCCTACCGCGGGATCGGAGTCCATGGTGCGGACGGCCTGCACGAGCTCGTCCATGGTGGCCTTGTTGAGGGCATTCAACGCCTGTGGCCGGTTGAGCGTCACCAGCCCCACCCGGCCGCGCTGCTCCACCAGGATGTTCGTGTATTCCGTCATTCAGGGCTCCCGTCGTCCTGCGCCGCACTGTTTGTTGCGATCGTTGATGCCGTTCCTGGGGCGCCGCCGGCAACATTTGCGGTCTGGTTCTTGTGTCCCGCTCCATCGGGACCATCCGATCTGTCCCGGATGTCCGTGATGATTCCGGAGAAGTCCCTGCCGGCGCCGCCTTCCGCGGCAAACGTATCGTAGATTTCCGCGGCGAGCGGACCCACCCGGGCCGCCACCCCGGTACTTTGCAGTGCATTTACGGCAAGCTTGAGGTCCTTGGCCATCAGGGCTCCGGCAAAACCGGGCTGGTAATCGCGGTTGGCCGGGCTGGTGGGGACCGGCCCCGGCACGGGGCAGTTGGTGGTCAATGCCCAGCACTGACCGGACGCTGCCGATGCCACATCAAACAGTGCCTGGTGGCTCAGGCCCAGCTTCTCCCCCAGCACAAAGGCTTCGCTCACGGCAATCATGGAGGCACCCAGGATCAGGTTGTTGCAGATCTTGGCAGCCTGCCCCGCGCCATGGGCACCACAGTGCACCACCCGCCTGCCCATCACTTCCAGCAGCGGACGCACTGCCTCGAAGTCCTCAGGATCTCCGCCCACCATAAACGTCAGCGTCCCGGCCTCGGCACCCACCACCCCGCCGGAAACCGGCGCATCCACCGAGCGGTGGCCGGCGTCGATGGCCAGCCGGGCCGCTTCCCGCGCTTCGTCCACATTGATCGTGGAGCAGTCCAGGAACATGGTTCCGGGGGCAGCAGCAGCCAGCAGGCCGGGTCCGCCGTCGCTTCCCTGGTAGGCGTCCAGCACGTTGCGGCCGCTGGGGAACATGGTCAGGACCACAGCAGCACCCGAGGCTGCGTGAGCGGCGCTGGCAGCAACAGGAACCCCGTTGGCCCGGGCAGTGTCAAGCGCCGCAGGCACCACGTCGAAGCCGGCCACGGTGTAGCCGGCTTTGACCAGGTTTACCGCCATGGGCCCGCCCATGTGGCCAAGGCCCAGGAACGCGATGGTGTAGTCCTCAGGCATGGCCGCTCTCCTTCACGTCGTCTCCTTCAATCCAAGATCCAGTTCCCTGCTGCCCAATGGTTCAAAAAAGCGCGCCACCTGTTCCGGCAGCACCTCAGCGAGAGTTGACGGGTTCCAGTGCGGTGTCCGGTCCTTGTCCACCACCTGCGCCCGGATCCCCTCGCGGAAATCGGGCGCTGCCAGGAAGCGCAGTCCCACCCGGTACTCCTGGGCCAGGGCTTCATCCAGGGTCATGCCCTTGACCCGCCGCAGCGACGCCAGTGTGACTTTCACGGACGTGGGCGACTTCGCCTCGATGGTGTCGGCGGCCTGGGCGGCTTCCCCGTTTCCTTCGCCGTCGAAGGTCCGGAGCCTGCGGACGATCTCGCCGGCGTCGTCCGAGGCGTAGCAACTGTCAATCCAGTTGCGGTGCTGCTCCAGGGTGGAGGGCGGTGGGGCTTCGCTGCAGCGCCCGACGGCGGCTTCCGCAGTTTCGTTTTCCAACGCCAGCACCAGCTCCTCGAGCCTGGCGGACGGGACGTAGTGGTCTGCGAGGCCGAGGTACAAGGCATCGGCCGCACTCAAGTGCGCGCCGGTCAGCGCCGCGTGGGTTCCCGCCTCCCCGGGTGCGCGGGACAACAAAAGCGTCCCGCCGACGTCGGGCGCAAAACCAATGGTGGTTTCCGGCATGCCCATCCGCGTGCGTTCCGTCACCACCCGCACAGAGCCGTGGGCTGAGATTCCCACTCCCCCGCCCAGTACCAGCCCGTCCATCAGGGCGACGTAGGGCTTGGGATAGCGGGCGATCAGCGAATTCACCCTGTACTCCGTTTGCCAGAAGTCCGCGGTCTGCCCACCGCCGGCAAGCATGTCCTCATAAATGGCCACAATGTCGCCACCTGCACACAAGCCCCGTTCCCCGGCCCCGCGCACCACAACCGTGGAAATTCTGTCATCGTCCGCCCATGCGGCGAGCTGCTCCAGAAGCGCCCCCACCATCCCGGCGGTCAGGGCGTTGACTGCGCGGGGCCGGTTGAGGGTGACCACCCCCAGCTGCCCGCGGCGCTCAAACAGCACCTCTGCATTGTTGTCCGTACCGGTTTGCGTGCTGTCCGCCATCAACTTCCTTCCGGCATCACGAAGCTGGCCCCGTGCCGTATCCCAGACGGCCACCGCGTGGTGACCGTTTTCGTTTTGGTATAGAAACGGAAGGCGTCGGCGCCGTGCTGGTTGAGGTCCCCGAACCCCGACGCCTTCCAGCCGCCGAACGTGTAGTAGGCCAGCGGCACCGGGATGGGCACGTTGATGCCCACCATTCCCACATCCACCCTGGTGGCAAAATCCCTGGCTGCGTCCCCGTCGCGGGTGAAGATGGCCACGCCGTTTCCGTACTCATTCCGGCTGCAGAGCCGGAGCGCTTCATCGTAGTCGGCAGCGCGCACCACACTCAGGACGGGGCCGAAGATTTCCTGACGGTAAATGGCCATCTCCGGTGTCACATGGTCGAAGAGGGTGGGGCCCACCCAGAAGCCATCCTTGTAGCCTTCCACAGTGACGCCCCGGCCGTCCGCCAGCAGGGTGGCGCCCTCGTCCACGCCTGCCTGGATGCAGCCTTCGATCCGTTCCTTGGCGGAGGCGGTGACCACCGGGCCGAAATCCGTGCCGTGGTCCAGGCTGTGCCCTACCTTGAGCGACATGATCCGTTCCTGGAGCCTGGCCACCAGCTTGTCAGCTGTTTCCTGCCCCACCGGGACCGCAACGGAGACGGCCATGCAGCGCTCCCCCGCGGAGCCGTACCCGGCCCCGATGAGGGCGTCCGCGGCCTGGTCCAGGTCTGCGTCCGGCATCACCACCATGTGGTTCTTGGCACCGCCGAAGCACTGCGCCCGCTTTCCGTGGGCGGCTGCCGTGGCGTAGATGTATTGGGCGATGGGGGTGGAGCCCACAAAGCCGATGGCCCTGACAACGGGGTCTTCGAGGAGCGCGTCCACGGCTTCCTTGTCCCCGTTGACCACGTTGAACACTCCGTCCGGGACGCCCGCTTCGGAGTAGAGTTCGGCCAGCCGCAGCGGCACGGACGGGTCCCGTTCGGAGGGCTTGAGGATGAACGCGTTGCCGGCAGCCAGGGCCGGGCCGGACTTCCACAACGGGATCATGGCGGGAAAGTTGAACGGGGTGATCCCGGCCACCACGCCCAGGGGCTGCCGCAGCGAGTGGATATCTATCCCGGCTCCGGCCTCGGTGGAGAACTCGCCCTTGAGCAGGTGCGGCGCGCCGGCGGCGAACTCCACCACCTCGAGTCCGCGCAGGATGTCTCCCCGGGAGTCGGCAAGGGTCTTGCCGTGTTCGGAGGACAGCAGCCGGGCCAGCTCGTCCATGTCCCGGTTGACCAGGTCCACGAACCGGAGCAGGATCCTCCCCCGGCGCTGCGGGTTTAGGGCCGCCCATTCCTCCTGGGCCTTCGCGGCGGCAGCCACGGCATTATGCACCTCGTCCCGGCCTGCCAGCGGGACGCGCGCCTGGACTGCCCCGGTGCAGGGATCAAAGACGTCGCCGAAGCGGCCGGACATGCCCGCCACATGCTGGCCGCCAATGTAGTGGGAAAGCTCGCGCACCATGAGCAGACGCTCCTTCGCATGTGACCTGGGCCCTTTCTGGTTGCGAATATACTCGGGCTTCCAACTAAACTCCACCGGTCCCTTGCACGCCGGATGGGACCTGTGGGCGGCCACCGCAGCGTGCTTTACCGGCGGCAGCACGGCCAAGGTAAGTTAGGAACTGTGAAGATTGCTACCTGGAATGTGAATTCGCTCCGTGCCCGTGCCGACCGTGTGGAAGCCTGGCTCCAGCGCAGCGACTGCGACGTGCTGGCCATCCAGGAAACCAAGTGCAAGGACGACAACTTTCCCTGGGAGCTGTTTGAACGGATGGGCTACGAAGTGGCCCATTTCGGCGTCAACCAGTGGAATGGCGTGGCGATCGCCTCCCGCGTGGGCCTCGAAGACGTTGAGCGGACGTTCCTGGACCAGCCGTCGTTCGGTAAGGCCGGTACGGAACCCGTACAGGAGGCGCGCGCCATGGCCGCAACCTGCGCCGGCGTCCGCATCTGGAGCCTTTATGTTCCCAACGGCCGCTCCCTCGACGATGAGCACATGCCTTACAAGCTCAAGTGGCTGGAAAGCCTGAAAACTCACGCCCAGGAGCTGGTGACCCGGAACCCTGAGGCCCAGGTGGCGCTGATGGGCGACTGGAATATCGCCCCGTTCGACGAGGACGTGTGGGACATCGATCTCTTCGTCAACAACCGCTACACGCACGTCAGCCCGCCCGAGCGCGCCGCGTTCCACGCCTTCGAGTCGGCAGGTTTCACCGACGTGGTGCGGCCGTACACTCCCGGTCCGGGCGTCTACACCTACTGGGACTACACCCAACTGCGCTTCCCGAAGAAGGAAGGCATGCGGATCGACTTCATCCTGGCTTCCCCGGCCCTGGCCACGCGTGTCACCGGCGCCTCGATCGACCGCGAGGAGCGCAAAGGCAAGGGCGCCTCGGACCACGCCCCCGTGCTGGTGGAACTGGCGGACTGATGACAGAATCCTGGACCCATTCAAGGAGACCGTGATGACGGGAAACCTCTACCGGGGCCAGGCCGGCCTGCCATTCTCCTCAACCCTGCGCGTCTACGAGCCGCTGGATGCCTTTCCGGAGGAGCAGCGTGCCGCCATCCAGGCCGCCGGGGCCCGCTCTGCCTCCCGTGCCGCCGTCGAAAACGCCGAATTGCTGGCCTCCCTGGGACGCATCACGCGCTCCGGCGGTGATCCTTTCCCCACCGGGCGAACCGACCTGGTGCGCGTCACCACTGCCCCGGCGGGGCCGGGCGGAACGGACGACGCCGACGACGACGAACCAGTGCTGCTGTACTGTCCCAGCCAGCTGGTTTTGCGTGCGGGCCTGGCTGCCAACGCCCTGATGGAGGGGATCCACGGTCCGCTGGCGGAACTGCTGATTCCGGAGGAGCAGCGGGACAAGCACCAGGAACGGATCGATCAGGTGAAGGCCCGTGACGGGTCCATCCGCGTGCACACCCGCGCGTCCACCTGGGGCATCCCCTTCAGCTGGTTTTCCCTTTTTATGGAACAGGACCATAAGGACGTGGTGGAGGCTGCCGGCCGGATCCTCACGGTCCGTGTGTGGGCGCCCATCACCGAAGCGCTGGAACGCGCCCGGTACGCCGTGGCCAATCTGGC
This sequence comes from Pseudarthrobacter sp. fls2-241-R2A-168, assembly GCF_030209335.1. Lineage (NCBI taxonomy): Bacteria > Bacillati > Actinomycetota > Actinomycetes > Micrococcales > Micrococcaceae > Pseudarthrobacter > Pseudarthrobacter sp. fls2-241-R2A-168. The sequence goes on along the minus strand of NZ_JARVSG010000044.1, from coordinate 67,417 downwards.
CCTCGCGGCGCCGGACCTGGATATGCTCGACGACCTGGCCCAGCTCACCGAGTGGCTGGAAACGTTCCATGTGGAATCGATGGTGGAACTGGACTACGGCGCTGTGGCGGACAAGGTGTATCCGGACGATTCGCCCATGGACATCAGGCTCGGCATCGAATGCCTGGCAGAGGGCGACATGACCGGCGCCGCGGCGGCCTACCGGCGCCTGGCCTCCCGCTGGATCCCCATCCGGCAGCTGGCCCGCGCTTCCTGAACCCGCGCTTCCTCAACCAGTCAAAAGGCAAGTTAACCGCTAGGACTGCGGCGGCGCCGTCGTCCTTCTGACGATCAGCTCATGGGGCGCGACGGCGGACCGCACTGATCCTTCGGCACCGTCCAGCTCGTCGAGGAGCATCTTGGTGGCCAGCTCGGCCTGCTCGTCGGGCCGCTGGCCAACCGTCGTGAGGCCGATGGCGTCGGCAAAATCATGGTTGTCGATGCCCACCACTGAAACTTCCTCCGGCACGCGGACGCCCAGCCGCGAGGCTTCAAAGATGACACCCATGGCCATCTCGTCCGAGGCGCAGAAGATCGCTGTTGGTTTATCCCCCGGCTTCGCCCAGAGCCGGCGGAAAGCCTCCTGCCCGCTCCGGACCGTGAAGTCCCCCCACTCGTCCCATTCGGGGCGGGTGGGGAGGCCGGCGGCGGTCATCACATCCTTGAAAGCCAGGATCCGGACGCGCGGCACATCGAAGTTCAGGTCCGTTTCGTCATCGCCGTGCAGCAGCGCAATGTTCCGGTGGCCGAGGTCGATCAGGTGCCGGACGGCTGTGGAAGCGGCAGCGTAGTCGTCGATGCCGATGTAGGCGCACTCTTCCACGTGCCCGCCCACCACCACCAGCGGGATGTCGATCTTCTGGAGGTGGTCGAGTTCGTCATGGGACAGCGCCATACAGAGGACCAGCAGGGCGTCGATCTGTTTGTAGACCATGGTCTTGCTGAAGAGCCGCTCCCGGTTGCTGCCGTGGCCGCCGAGGTTGAACAGTGACAGGTTGTAGTTCCGGGCGTGGAGTTCCCGGTCCGCCCCTTCGATGGCCTTGGAGAAGAACCATCGGCTCACGAATGGGGCGAGCACGCCGATGGTCCTGGTTCTTCCCGTGGCCAGGCCGGACGCGGAGCTGGAGGCTACATACCCCAGGTTCCCGGCTACCTCGAGGATTTTTTCGCGGGTGGCGGGCGACACCCTGGGCAGGCCGCGGACGGCCCGGGAAACCGTGGCCGTCGAAACTCCCGCTGCCGCGGCCACGTCCTCGATACTGACACCGCTGTGGCCGCCCCGTTGGGACCTTTCACTTGTGCGAGCCACGGTGCCCCCTCAATACTTCCTGCAGGCCTCCGCCATGCTTGGTGCGATGCCCCCAGGCCATAGTATTTGCGGCCCGCTAGTGTATCGCAGTGTTACTTTTCGGCCCGATGCCCGATAGCGGCGGGTCAAGCGCGTACCCTACCTCCGGTCCGGAAGCTTCCGCCGCAGCCGTACCATCCCGTAGATCGCCAGGAGAGAGGCCAGCAATCCCAGTGCCCAGCCCAGCGCGGGCTGTGCCGTCACTTCCATCCAGACCGTGACAACGAGCAGCACCACCGCCCAGAAACCCAGGAAGCCGATGATGATGTCGAAGTCCTGCCCAGATTTCATCAGCCGGCGGTTACTTCCCGCCCCCGTGGACCGGGGGCGGGAAGGGCCGTTTGTCACTTGACAGCACCTGCGGTCAGACCGGCGACGATCTTGCGCTGGAAGACCAGTACCAGGATCACCAAGGGAATGGTGACGATGGTGCCGGCTGCCATGATGGCCGTGTACGGGATCTGGTTCGGCTGTGCGCCGGCGAAACTGGCGATGGCAACCGTAACTGGCTTCGTAGCCTCGCTGGACAGCTGGCTGGCGATCAGGAACTCGTTCCAGGAGGAGATGAACGCCAGGATGGCCGTCGTGAAGATCGCCGGAGCCGCCAGTGGCATGATCACCTTCCGGAACGCCTGCCCCTGCGTACAGCCGTCAACACGGGCTGATTCCTCCAGTTCCCACGGCATTTCTCGGAAGAAGGAGGTCAGGGTGTAGACGGTGAGTGGCAGGACAAAGGAGATGTTCGGAATGATCAGGGCCTGGTAGGTACCCATCCAGCCGATGTTGGTGAAGAGCTGAAAGAGCGGGGTAATCAGGGCAACGCCGGGGAACATGGAAGCACCCAGGATGAAGCCCAGCACCAGGTACTTGAACCGGAAGTTCAAGCGTGCCAGTGCGTACGCGGCGAAGACGCCGATCACCAGCGAGATCACTGTGACGGTCACACCGATAAAGATGCTGTTGAGCAGCGCTTGACCGAATTTGTTGCCGAAGGAGGTATCGAAGGCGGTGATGAAGTTGTCCAGCGTCACGTGCGTTGGCCAAGGCGTTGTGTCGTATGTGAACCCCACCTCGCGGAAGGCCGTGACCACCATCCAGTAAGCGGGTGCCAGGCACCAAATCAAAATGACTGCGGCGCTGATGTAGGTGCGCGCCTGCGCCCACTTTTCCCTGTTCTGGGCAGCCTGCCGTCCTTTGTCCTGGCGTGCCCGCAGGCCTGAATCTGCTGTTGCGGTGGTCATTTCTTCCCCTTACCGGTGGCTCCGCTTTGCTCCACAACGTTCGCCCCAAGGAACCGGACAAAGATGAACGCGACCAGGAAGATGATGATGAACGTGATCGTGGACAAGGCAGCCGCAGCGTTGAACCCTTGCCTGATCTGGTTGATCACCAGGATGGACAGGGTGGTGGTGTTGTTGGCACCGCCAGTGAGGATGTACGGCAGGTCGAACATACGCAGTGCATCCAGGGTACGGAACAGGATGGCCACCATCAGAGCCGGTTTGACCAGCGGAAGGGTGATCATCCGGAACCGCTGCCACGCAGTGGCTCCGTCCACCTTGGCCGCCTCATAGACCTCGGCGGGAATCATCTGCAGGCCGGCCAGAATCAGGAGGGCCATAAACGGGGTGGTCTTCCAGGTGTCAGCGATGATGACTGCCCACTTGGCCGGCCATTCGCTGCCGGTCCAGAGGATGCTGACGTTGAACAGCTTGTTGATGATTCCATTGAAGTCGAACATAAAGAGCCACAGCTGTGCGGTGACGGCCGTGGGGATAGCCCAAGGGACGAGGACGGCCGCGCGGACCAGGCCGCGGCCTTTGAAGGTGCGCGCCATGATCATGGCCATCCAGAAACCGAGGACAGTTTCGAAGGCGACCGTAATGACAGTAAAAATGAAGGTGGTGCCGGTAGCCGTCCAGAATTGGCCGGCCAGGGTACCCGGCGGACAGGCTACTGTGCCGCCACCCTGGGCTGCACACTGCTGGGCCAGCCAGTTCACGTAGTTCTGGATGCCGGCCGGTCCGCCCTCAGTGAAGAGACCCGTGGCCGGGTCCAGCCCCGCGTCCTTCGTGAAGGACATCACGATGGCACTGATGATCGGGTAAACGATGACTACGCCCAGGGCGATGACGGTGGGGGCAAGGAGCCACGATGCCCAGCGGCCCTGGCTCGCAATCCTGTTGTCCTCACCTACGCCTTTGGGTGCCTGGTGGACTGGAGTCCCGCCCGACGCCGGCTTGGTGACCGGCGTCGGGCCTAATTCTGTTGCCATGGCTGAATTACGATCCTGCGCTTGATGACTCGATGGACTTCTGCATGTCAGAGAGTGCCGTCTCGACGGGCTTCTCGCCCTTAAGAGCTGCGTAGGCATTCTCCTGGATTGCCTTTGTGACCGCCGGGTAGAAGGGCGTCACGGGGCGCGGTACCGCGTTCTGGATCGACGTCTGGAGGACACTCAGGTAGGGCAGTTTAGCCACCAGTTCCTTGTCCTCGTACACCGAGGTCAGGATCGGAGCCAACGAAGCCTGGTTTGCAAAGAACTTCTGGTTTTCCTCGGTCTCGATGTACTTGATGAAGTCCAGTGCCGTTGCCTTGTTCTTGGAGTAAACACTGATGGCTGCGTTATGCCCACCGAGGGAGGACGCACCGGGGCCGTCCTTGCCCGGCAGGGGCGCCATTGCGAACTTGTCCTTTACAGCAGACGATCCCTCAGTCGTGATCAGGCTGTAGATGTAAGGCCAGTTGCGGTGGAAGAGCAGGTTGCCGGACTGGAAGGCGCGGCGGCTCTCCTCTTCCTGGTAGGTGATTGCCTCCTGCGGAATGTTGCCGTCGGCGTACGCCTTAACCAGGTTCTCCAGGCCGGCCTTTGCCTCAGGCGTGTTCAGGCTCGGCTTGCCTTGGTCATTCAAAACGGATCCACCGGCCGAGTTGATCGCTTCAGAGGCGTTAACCGTCAGGCCCTCGTACTGCTTGTATTGCCCGGAGTAGCACCCGATGTTGTTTGCCTTGGCAATCGAGCACATGCTCATCATTTCGTCCCAGGTCTTGGGTGGCGTTGGGACGAGGTCCTTGCGGTAGTAGAGGATGCCGCCGTCGGAATCCTTGGGTCCTGCGTATAGCGTCCCCTTGTAGGTGGAAGCCTCAACCGGAGCCTTAAGCATTTTCGAGGTGTCGATCGCCATCTTGTCCTTGAGCGGCTGCAGCCAACCCTTGGCAGCGAACTCAGCAGTCCAAATGACGTCTACGCTGACCACGTCATAGTCGGACTGCTTAGCCTGGAAGTGCTGGACCAGGTCGTCGTGCTGCTGGTCCGCTTTGTCTGTCTGTTCCTTGAACGTGACCTTTTCATCAGGATGCGCTGCATTCCACTTCTCGATGAACGGACGGACGACGTTGTTGTTGTCCTTGCCCTGTACGTAGGTAATGGGACCCCGGCCGTCCAGGTTGGCTTCGGCATCACTGCCGCCGCCGCCTCCACTCGCGCCGCCACCGCCTCCGCCACAAGCGGACAAGGTGAGGGCCAGGATGCCGGCAGTAGCCGCCGGAAGTAGGAATCTACGGGTTTTCATTAGCTTGAAGCTCCTCGCTGAGTGACAAGTAAGTACACGTTGCGCTTGCTAGGTGAGGTTGATGTGGTGACGCTCACACTAGTAAGGTTGCTCCGGGTAATGCAAGCGTTTACATCAAAAAGTTATCTGAGAGGAACCAAATGTCCAACCCAGACGTTCCTGCTGATCGGCCGGCCCGCAGCGAATGGTGGACGGACGCTGTGGTCTACCAGATTTATCCGCGGTCCTTTGCCGACGGCAATGGCGACGGCATGGGCGATCTTCGCGGTGTCACTGATCGTTTGCCCTATCTTCAGCAGCTTGGAGTGGACGCCCTCTGGCTCTCACCCTTCTACAAATCACCCCAGGCGGACGCCGGATATGATGTTGCGGACTACCGCCACGTGGACCCGCTGTTCGGCTCGCTCGAGGACTTCGACGCCATGTTGCAGGAAGCCCACCAGCGCGGCCTGAAGGTCATTGTTGACCTGGTTCCCAACCACACCTCCGACGAGCACGTGTGGTTCCAGGAAGCGCTGGCCGCGGCACCTGGCTCGCCCGAACGCGGCCGGTACATCTTCCGTCAGGGCAAGGACGAGGTACCGGGCTCCGGAGACGGCGACAGGGCGCCCAACAACTGGAAATCGATCTTCGGCGGCCCAGCCTGGAGCAGGATTACTGAGGCGGACGGGTCTCCGGGCGAGTGGTACCTCCATCTCTTCGACACCAAGCAGCCGGACCTGAACTGGGAGAACACGGAGGTGCAGGAGGAGATGCGCTCGGTGCTCCGCTTCTGGCTGGACCGCGGCGCGGACGGATTCCGGGTGGACGTTGCCCATGGCCTGGTCAAGGAGCCCGGGCTGCCCGACTGGGAGGGCGTGGCAGCCATGGTTGAGGGAACTCCGGAAGTGCGGAGGGAACCTTCCCCTCCCGGCGACGCCCCGGGGGCCCATCCCGATGCGGTGGAACCGCACCGTGCCGTCTCCCCGGTTTATCCACCCTCACCGTTTTTTGACCAGGACGGTGTTCATGACATCTACCGCGACTGGAACCGGGTCCTGGCGGAGTACGACGGCGACCGCATGATGGTTGCCGAAGCCTGGGTGGAGCCGGCCGAACGTCTGGCCCGCTACACCCGTCCAGACGAGATGCAGCAGGCCTTCAACTTCGACTTCCTGCTGGCCGGCTGGGACGCCGAGCGGATGGCGGTGGCCATTGAGGCGTCGTTGGAAGCAGCCGCGTCGGTGGGAGCCCCGTGCACTTGGGTGCTGAGCAACCATGACACCGTCCGCCATCCAACCCGGTTCGGGCTCAAGGACCCCACAACGTTTCCGAAGGGCATCGCCTCGGAGGATGAGCAGCCCGACTCCGCTTTGGGGCTGGCCCGTGCACGCGCAGCCACTTTGATCTCCATGGCCCTGCCGGGTTCCGCCTACCTTTACCAGGGGGAGGAGCTGGGGCTTCCCGAGCACACCACGCTGCCGGCAGAGGCACGGCAGGATCCCACATTCCACAGGACCCGGGGTGCGGAGATCGGGCGTGACGGCTGCCGGGTCCCCCTGCCATGGACGCAGGACGCACCAGGTTACGGTTTCGCGGTAAGCGGGAACACAGGTGCAGCTCCCTGGCTTCCCCAGCCGGAAAGCTTTGGGCCGCTCGCCGCAGACCAGCAGGACGGAGTGGAGGGCTCCACCCTGGAGCTCTACCGTGCTGTCCTTGCTTTCCGGTCCGCCCGGAAACTCGGCAGGGGCTCGCTCGCATGGGCTGAGGTCCACGCACCCGAGAGCGGAGTCCTGGCCTTCCACAACGGGGAGGTGCTGGTCCTGGGCAACTTCGGTTTCGCCTCGGCGCCGGTGCCCGAGGGGTATTCCGTGGTGCTTTCGAGCGCTCCTGAGCCCTCTTCAGACTGGAGCGGGCTGGACGAGGTGCCGGTGGACTGTACCGTCTACCTCACGAGGGACTAGGACCAGCCTGGTCAGCGGACGCGCTCTGCCCTGCTGAAGCGCGTCCGCGCCCCGGCTCCAATGTGGATCAGCACCGGAATCCGTTTCCCCACCACTGCCTCCAGTGCGGCCACCAGGGCGTACACCTCGTCGGCGAGCAGGTGCGGCGCCACTCCCTGTCGCGGGAGCAGGCGGACCTTGAGCGCCGGGCTGCCCTTGACGTTATAGGTGGTCACAGTGGCGCCGGCCAGGTCCGGACGGTTCGCGAGTGCGTGCTTCAGGGCTTGCTCCGCCACTCCCCCGCCGATCCGCACATCGCCGGGGACGTCACCGGGATCGTATTCCAGGGCCAGGAGGTTGGCCCGGCCTTTTCCTTGCTGGGCCACCCAGGCCACCATGAGCGCGATCAGGACCAGCAGGGCCAGGGCCACGAGGACCCACAACCAGCTTTGGGGCCGGCCCGGGAACCGTGTGGCGTTGAATGCCTGGTTGATGCCGGCCCAGACGCCCGCGGACCAGGAATGCCACCAGGAAGCAACGGCCGGGACGGATGCCAGCAGTACCAACAGGACGCCGATGGCCAGCATCTTCAGGCCCAGGATGGCGATCAGGATCCGGTTGAGCAGGGTGGGTGTGCTGTTCATGCGCCGATGACTCCGGATTGGGCCACGTTGACATGCACCTCTGGGGACGGGCTCAGTGCCATGGCAGCGAGTTCGCTTCCAACCGCTGCGAGCACGGCATCCGGATCCACTGGCACTCCCGACGTGGGCCGGACATTGACCACCACCTGGCGCTGCGAGACAACTACCATCACCTGTTCGGGGGTGACATTCGCGGCAAGCCTGGCCCGCCGTGCCAGCGAGGAGGCCACCACTTCGTCGTCCACCACCACGGCAGGACCATCCGCGTTCCGGCCGCCGGCCAGGAGGTGCCGGGCACGGCGCCCGGGCAGGATCCCGTTGAGGAAAAAGACGAGGCCGAACATGGCCAGCACCGCTCCGATGGCTCCCAGCAGCAGCGGCGGGATCCCAGCGGGCAGCGCCACCAGGCGCTCGGCGGCCACTTGCGGCTCGATCAGCCACGCCGGCTGGCCGATCGCGTGCACGCCGGCTTCAAGGAGCCCATAGGCGGCGAAAACAATAACCAGGACTGCCGCGGCGGTGGCAACCACAGCACGCGATGAATGTGTTTCGCGGCGCAGGATCCTGCCCATGTCCGGCGACTGGTCTTCCTGGTTCCGCGTCATCGGACCCTGCCCCCTTCGCTGATCCTTGCTCCGCTGATCCTGATGTCGACGCGGCTCAGCCGCGCTCCGCTGAGCTCAGTTACAGTTGCCAGGATGCGTGCCTTCGCCTGGACAGCACGGCCCCTGATAGAGCCGCCGGCAGCGTCCACCCGCGAGGGATCGGCGGCCACCGCTTTCAAGGGCGGGATGCTGATAGGTGTGACGAGGGACAGCGCCAGCATGCCGTCGTCGTCCGCCCAGTCCGCACGGACGTCCTCCGCCTCCACTCCCAGGTACTGGGCGGCGGCGGCTTTTGCAAGGCTGGTCAGCGCCTGGGTGCTGATGCGGTTGTGGCCGCTGAACTCCTGCGCCCGGACCAGCGGGGCGGCGGAGCTCATGAGGACGAGCGCCGGCCGGTGATGGCGTCCAGGACGCCGCGGAGGTCCAATTTTCCTTCCGCCGCGCGGCCCAGGAGTGCCCCGATGGCCATAAAGAGCAGGGAGACAAGGAAGCCCCACAAACCGAACTGCAGGGACATAAAGGCGACAAAGGCGCCGATGGCAACGCCGGCGACGGTGAGGCTCACAGCAGTGCCTCCCGTTCCGCGGGCCCGGAAAGGCTGGGTTTGACCGGCGGCGGGACATAGACATCGGTGATTTCGACGTTCACCTCGATCACCTGCAGCCCCACCAGTTCCTCGACGGCCCGGTAGACCGCCGCTCGGACCTCATTTGCCAGGGAATGCAGCGGCGTCCCGTAGCTTGCCACCAGGCTGATGTCCACGGCCACCTGCGTTTCGCCCACTTCGGCGTGGACCCCGGCGGCATGGTCTGAACTTCCGACGGCGTCGCGGATGGCTCCCAGGGCACGTGACGGTCCGGAGCCCAGCGAGTAAACGCCGGGGATGGCGCGGGCGGCAATTCCTGCCACCTTGGCTACTGCGGTTTCGGAGATTACGGTGCGGCCAAGGCCGGGCACGGGAACCGGAGCCGGCACTGCGTGGCTGCCCTGGCTGGGTTGTGGGTTCTGGTATTCCATCAGGCACTCCCCCTTCTGTTGATCCCAACCCTATCCCCTGGCTGCTTCGATGTGCTGGATACCCTGCCGCCAGTGTTAAAGGACCCAGGCGGGGACGCCCCAAGGACATCCCCGCCTGAGCGGTGCCGCCGGTTTCAGCGGCTGCGCGGCAGGTGCCGCAGTCTATTTGTAGAGGCCTTCGCCGCCAACCTTGACGTTGGTGGGCAGGTAGCCGAAGGGGCCAAGCCCGTTCTGGCCGAAGCTGCGGTCAACCTGGGTCACGCCGTTCTTGAAATTGATCTTGACGGTCGGGGACAGCGAGCCGCCGCGCACCCCGTTGACGTTGTCGATGAACGACTGCACCAGGCCGCCCGGCTGCACGTAGTGCGAGTAGGCCTGGAACTGCCGGCCGTTCTGCTGGCCGGAGATGGTCCCGCTCGGGTTGTTTGCGGGCAGGTTCAGGTCGGTCGGGGAACCGAGGGCCAGGCCGCTGTTGTTGACCGGCTGGAAGTCGGAACGGACGCCGTCGCCCACGAAGCCGTAGACGCCGTCCGGGCCGCGCATGCCTGCGGCGTAGGTGAACTGGTGGCTGATCGTGTACAGGTAGTACTTGTTCTTGCCGTTTTCGTTCTGGATGAAGATCTGCGGGCGCTCAGTCTGGTCGTTCACGCAGTTGGCGGAGAGGATGGGCGGCAGGAAGGACCACTTGGTCAGGTCCTTGTTGTCCGCCACGGCCAGGCCCACATTGGCGGTCTGGTAGTGCGCGCCGCTGTTCTGGACGTCGTTGACGTTTTCGGCCTGCGGGTCGCCCGGCTGGTAACCCAGGTCCTCGCCCTTGCACTGGTATTCGCCACGGTTCCCGGCGGTGTTGCCCTCAAAGACCATAAAGGTCTTGCCCGGGTGGGCGGGATCGGCAAACGTGTACGGGTCGCGGAAGGCGAAGCCCGGGTTCTGGGCCTTTGTCTGGTACATCGTTCCGTCCGGCTCCAGCAGCTTGGTGTGCTCGAAGCCGTCGAAGGTGACGCCGTTCTGGTCGGCGTGGATGTTGCCAAGCGCCTTGGCGATGGCAGCGTCCGGGGCGATGCCGCCGCCGCCTGCGTTGCGCTCGGCCACGTCATGGAAGGTGGTGGCGGTGTAGAAGACGTTCACGTGGTTGCCCTGCATCAGGCGGGTGGAGCCGGACCACTCGGTGTTGCCGATGGAGCTGTTGTCCAGGAACAGGTGTCCGCCGTAGTTCCACTTGTCCTTGGCCGGGTCCGCGTTCGTTTTGCGGAAGAAGTAGCCGATGCGGGCGTTCCAGTGGCGCTGGTCGAAGCCGTAGCCGGCGTGGCGGTCGGCCACCAGGGAGAAGACGACGTCCCAGCCCTTGTAGCTGACCTGGTTGGCGTTCTCGTCCGTCAGGGACCAGGTGTCCCAGACCCAGACATCGTCATTCATGGCCGGGAAGTCCTCGGGGATCTCGGGCATGGAAACATCGGGGCTCATGGAGTTCTGGCCGGGCGCGACGGTGGGATCGCTCTGGGCCATGATCTGCTTGGCGTCGGCGCGGGTCCACTTGGACGTGAAGTCCGACGCCGGGTCGAAGGCCTGCTGCGTGTGTTCCGTGGGGAGCGCGAAGCCGGGGGTCGGGGCCGGCAGTTGCTGGCTGGCCGGCGGATCCGCCGGCTCGTTGGCCTGTGCGGAAGGAACGGCCAGGAAGGCCGAGGCCGCTACAGCCGTAGCCAGTGCTGCGGCGGCAGGACGCCACCGCAGCGACCGGGGGGTTCGGGGGTGCTTGTGCATTTTTGCTCTTCTCGCGGAGTTGAAACTGTTCGTGGAAGACGGGCTGATGCCCTGGTCCTTCGAACTCCGGCGGCCCCAACAACACTGCAGGCGTTATGGGGGACGCCTTTGTATCGAGAGGAACGGGGTTGGGTAGTCCCCGTAGAAGTGGCCCAGGAGCGTAGTGCTCTCCTTGCCGGTCTCCACGCTAGGCAGCTTTCCCGTTGCATTTCAAAACGTGTTTCCTGCCCGGAATCTGTGTCCGTTACTCGACTGCGCAAGCGCTTACATTACCCAAGGCGCGCGCGTGCCACAACGGTTTGGCGGGAGTCAAATGTTTCAAATGTCAGTCAAATTTTTCTGGGCGGCATTTGCGGCGGCATGCCCGGACCCGCCGGGAATGTGGCCAATCGCACCTGGACAGACGCGATGTACTTCACTCAGCCCCCGCATCCGGACAATTCCCCCGCGCACGCCACGGTGTTTTGTCCGGAACCGGGTGCATCGTCGCAGGCCCCGGCAGGGAGGCGGCGCTGGCCGCAGGCAGGATATGGGCAGGCGCAGGACGGAGGCAGGGCAGGACGGGGGCACTCTAGATGGGCGTGGGGCAGCGCCGGACGTGGGCAGGATATGGGCAGGCGCAGGACGCGGGCAGGATATGGGCAGGCACAGGACGGGGGCAACCTTGGCCGCAGGCTCGAGACGGCGGAGGCAAGGAAGTCCGAGCCTTGTTCGCGGATCCGAACCATCAAGGCAAGGATTTGCGAACAAGGCCAGGACCTCGGCAGAGCCCACTGCGAAAAAAGTGCGGGGACCGGGTTTAATCTGGGGCTTGGAATCACGCGGGCACCGGGTTAAAGAAGAAAAGCACCAGTTCCGAAGAACTGATGCTTCCCAGTGGTGGCTCCGACCGGCGTCGATCCGGTGACCTTTCGATTTTCAGTCGAACGCTCTACCAACTGAGCTACAGAGCCTAGGTGACTAGTCACCATGAGAGCCGGAATTGCTTCCAACAATCAGAGCGACCCTGACGGGACTTGAACCCGCGACCTCCGCCGTGACAGGGCGGCGCGCTAACCAACTGCGCTACAGGGCCTTGCGTTTCTTGCTTCACAGTATCTCTACCGCTTTTTTCAAGGCTTCCAGCCTACCAGACATTTTCTGCCTGTTTGACCAGTTCCTTGCGTACCCCCAACGGGATTCGAACCCGTGCCGCCGCCGTGAAAGGGCGGTGTCCTAGGCCGCTAGACGATGGGGGCCAGAACCCGTTCGGAACAAAATAAAAGGCGTCAAGCGAGGCTTTCCGTCTTTGTCCTTTGCGTTTCTCCGAACTGGACTCTAAAACTATAGGGCCTACTCAGGAATAATCCAAAATCGGCCAAAACACCCGTCCGGAGCGGGGAGAACAGGTGAAGATGGACTGATGGATGCCGTTGCAGCACTCAACGAGATTGCCTTCTGGCTGGAGCGCGGGCGCGCTGCCACCTTCAAGGTCCAGGCCTTCCGGAAAGCGGCGGCGGTGATCGCCCCGCTCACGCCGGAGGAAGTGGCGGCACGTGTCCGGAACGGCCGGCTGAAATCCATGAAGGGCATCGGCGACCGGACCTACCAGGTCATCCGCGAAGCGGTGGACGGCCAGGTTCCGGACTACCTCGCCGACCTCCGTGAAAAGGGCGCCCTGCCCTTGGCTTCGGGCGGCTCCACCATCCGCGAGGCCCTGCGCGGTGATCTCCACAGCCACAGTGAATGGTCCGACGGCGGATCCCCCATTGACCTCATGGTTGCGGCCGCCGGGGTGCTGGGGAGGGAGTACCTGGCGCTGACGGACCACTCCCCCAACCTCACCATCGCGAACGGACTCTCGGCCGAACGCCTCCTCCAGCAGCTGGACGTGGTGGAGGCCATCAATACCGGAAACCACCCAGGCCTGGACGGACAGCAGGACCACAAAGCACAACTGCTGACAGGCATCGAAGTGGACATCCTTGAATCCGGCGAGCTGGACCAGGATCCGGAACTCCTGGCGCGCCTGGACATCGTTGTGGCGAGCGTCCATTCCAAGCTTCGCGCCGATTCAAAAACCATGACCAAGCGCATGCTGGGCGGTATCCAGGACCCGCACACCAACGTGCTGGGCCACTGCACCGGCCGGCTGGTGGAGGGATCACGGGGGACGCGGCCGCCGTCGGACTTCGATGCCAAGGAGGTGTTCGCAGCCTGCGCCGAATACAACGTGGCCGTGGAGATCAACTCCCGGCCCGAGCGCCAGGACCCGCCGGACGCGCTGATTCAGCTGGCCCTGGACGCCGGCTGCCTGTTCTCGATCGACAGTGACGCCCACGCGCCGGGCCAGCTGGACTTCCTGCAGTACGGCGCCGAACGCGCTGAGCGCAACGGCGTTCCCGTCGACCGGATCATCACCACCTGGCCGGTGGAGCGGCTGCTGGAGTGGGCGGGATCAGCGTAGCCGCACTGCAGCGCGCCGGCCCTGCAGCTTTTTGGCAGGATCTTCGCTAGACGTGGCCGATTTCCGCCAGCCTGCCGTCCCCGTTCCCGGTTACATTGGCTGCATGCCATCAACCTCTCCGGTCAGCACCGCCGTTTCCCCGCCGCTCCCATCCAGGGTCAGGGCCCTCGGAGTGGCAGCCATGGTTACTACCGTGGTGCTGTGGGCGTCCGCCTTCGTGGGCATCCGTGCAATCGGCCCCCACTTCTCCCCCGGCTCCCTGACGCTGGGCAGGTTGGCGGTTGCCGCCGTCGTACTGTCCCTCCTGGTCCTGCCGCAACTGCTGAAGAGCCGGCTCCTTCCCAAGGGCCGCGAGTGGTGGCCCATCCTCGCCTACGGAGCCATGTGGTTCGGTGGCTACAACGTCGCGCTGAACGCAGCGGAGCACGTGCTGGACGCCGGGACCAGCGCCCTGCTCATCAACGTGAACCCGATCCTGGTGGCCGTGATGGCCGGGATCTTCCTCAAAGAAGGCTTTCCGCGCTGGCTCATCGTCGGAAGCCTGGTTGCCTTCGCCGGAGTGGCCCTGATCGCTTTCAGTTCCGGACAGCCGTCGCGGGCTGGGGAAAGTCCGACGGCGGACGTCGCGGGTGTGCTTCTCTGCCTCCTCGCCGCGGTGCTCGCCGCAGTCAGCGTCATTATCCAGAAGCCTGTACTGCGGAAGTTTCCTGCTGCCCAGGCAACCTGGTTCGGGATACTGGTGGGCGCGTTGTGCTGCCTGCCCTTCACCGGCCAACTGGTTGCCGAAGTCCAGGCCGCACCCGTGGGGGCGACACTGGGACTGGTGTATCTCGGAGTCTTTCCCACGGCGATTGCCTTCACCACCTGGGCCTATGCGCTGTCCTTGATCGATGCCGGCAAGCTCGCCGCCACCACCTACCTGGTGCCCGGCACCACCATCCTGATCTCCTGGCTCCTCCTCGGCGAGATCCCCACCGCGCTGGGCCTGGTAGGCGGCGTGGTCTGCCTGGTGGGCGTGGGACTGACCCGGCGCAGGTCCCGGCCGACGCCCCGCAAGGATGCTCCAGGGAACCCTGCAGGCGCAACTGCCAGGCACATTGCGGTACCAGCTGCAGGGGAGGCTGCTGTGGGACCAGGGGCCAAGCGGAGCCCTTCCCGCTAGAGTCGGAGTATGCCAGTCAGCCTGCCGCCGGGCCTGCCCATTATTCCCGAAGGGCCCAGCGAACCCCTGCACGCCGCCGCGCCTGCCCACCCCTTCCCGACGCAGGCGTTCAACATGTCGCCGGACGAGTTTGAGGCCGCCGTCCGGGACGCACTGGACAGCATCCCCGGCAAGCTGGCCCAGGCCATGAACAACGTGGCGGTGTTCATTGAGGACGACTATGTGCCCCGGCCCGGGGAGGACCCGGATACCGTCCTGCTGGGACTGTACGAGGGCGTGCCGCTGACCGAACGGGACTCATGGTGGGACGCCGGCTCACTTCCCGACCGCATCACGATTTTCCGCGAACCCATCCTTGAAATCTCCGGATCGCGCGAGGACGTGATCCACGAAGTGGCGGTCACGGTGGTCCACGAGATCGCGCACCATTTCGGAATTGATGACGCCCGGCTGCACGAGCTTGGCTGGGGCTAGCCTTGTAGGCATGGGACACAACCACAGCCACACACATGGGGTCACCGCAACAGGCCGGCACCGCCACCGGCTGGTGGCCGTCCTCGCCATCACCCTGGCCGTGGTCCTGGTCCAGGTGGTGGGCGCCGCTCTCTCGGGGTCACTGTCCCTGCTGGCTGATGCCGGTCATATGCTCTCGGATGCTGCCGGCGTAACCATTGCCCTCCTCGCCGCCTGGATTGCCGGCCAACCGGCAAGCGACCAGAGGACCTACGGGTACCAGCGCGCCGAGGTGCTCGCCGCGCTGGCCAACGCCGTGATCCTGATTGTGATCTCAGTGGTGATCTTTACCGAAGCCATCCGGCGGATCGGGACGATACCCGAAGTACAGACGGACATTATGCTCTTCGCCGCCATCCTGGGTGCAGCCGCGAACCTGGTGTCACTGCTGATACTGAGGGGCGGGCATCAGGAAAGCCTCAATGTCCGCGGCGCCTACCTCGAAGTCCTCGGTGACCTGCTGGGCTCCTTCGCCGTGATTGCCGCCGCCGTGGTCATCATGGTTACCGGATTCCAGGCCGCGGATACCATCGCCTCCGTGCTGATCGCCCTGCTGATCCTGCCCCGCGCCTGGAGCCTGCTGCGCGATGTTGTGGATGTGCTGCTCGAAGCCAGCCCCAAGGGCGTGGAAGTCCAGATGATCCGGGAACACATCCTGTCCGTCGAGGGCGTTTCTGACGTGCACGATATCCACATCTGGACCATTACCTCCGGCGTCCCCGTCTTTTCCGCCCACGTTGTGGTGGAGGACGGTGTGCTGACCGCCCGTGGCGCCGACCAGCTGCTGGACAAGCTGGTCACCTGCCTGGGCTCCCACTTTGATACCGACCATTGCACCTTCCAGCTGGAACCGGCCACGCACTCTGAACACGAGGCCCACCAGCACGCGTAGACCAGCCTGTTTCTTGCGCCGCGGTTGCATGGTTAGGGCTCCGAGCGCCTTCGGGGGACGGGACACTGGCCCCCTCCTTGCGACACGCCGGATCGGTATACAGCCTTCGACACTTCGTTGGGCTTACTGTTACTGACGTGACTCTTGTTGCCAAAGTGCAGTACGGTCACGTAGCCTCGGACTGCTGGGGAGCAGGCCGAGGGCATAGCCCTGCCGCGGTCAGGACCTCCCGGCCCTACCGTTTCGAGGTTTCAACAGATGATTTCGACTGGATCCGGTCGCAAGGCTGCCCTCCTCACTGCCGCCGTGGTGCTGGTCACAGCACTGGCAACGCCGGCTGCGGCGGTTTCCGCGCCGCTGTCCCCCGCCATTGCCGTTCCTGCCGCTCCTGAATTGCCTTCCCCGGAGGACATTGCCGCTGCGAAAGCCAATGAAGCGGCCACAGCGGACCAGGTGGCGAACATTGAGCGCATCCTGGAGGCTGCGGCAAGCGCCCAGCAGGCCGCCTTCGCTGCCGCCATGCAGGCCAACAACGCTTACAGCGAGGCAGTGGTGGAGCTGGAGCAGCGCTCATCAGCGGCGGCAGTTGCCTCAGCGAAAGCTGCAGCTGCCCGCGGGCAGCAGGACAAAACCAGGAAACAGGTGGGACAACTTGCGGGGGACCTCTACCGCAACGGCGGGCTGAATCCCTCCCTGGGCACCTTCGTGAGCGGGAACGGTGAAACCCTTCAGCAGGCTGCCACCCTCCAGGCCATTTCCGCCAGCCGGAGCCGTACCTTCGAGGCCGCCGACGCAGCCGCCCAGTCATCAGCGTCGCTGACTGCCGCGGCGGAGGACGCCACCAGGGCGGCTGATGATGCGGCGCGCACGGCCGAAACCGCCAAGACCCAGGCGGAGCAGGCCAATGCGGCCCAGGCAAAAGCCGTGGCGGACGCCAAGGCCCAGCGCACCGTCCTGGTGGACCAACTGGCCGAGCTCCGGAACACCACGGTGGCGCTTGAATCGGCGCGCGTTGATGCCCTGGACCGGCAACGCGAGGAAGCCCGGCTGGCGGCTGCCTTTGCAGCTGCGGAGCAGGCTTCCCGGGACCAGGCAGCTTCCCCGGCTGGCATTCCCGCCGCGGCAGCGCCGGCGGCTCCTGCTCCTGCTCCCGCTGTTCCTGCCCCGGCTGGTCCCGTACGGCCTGCACCTGCACCTGCTGCTCCTGCTCCGGCACCTGCTGCTCCTGCTGTTCCTGCACCCGCGCCAGCTCCGGCACCGGCACCGGCACCCGCTCCAGCTCCAGCTCCGGCTCCGGCACCCGCACCCGCTCCAGCACCTGCGCCCGCTCCAGCACCCACCACCGGCAGCGGGACTTATGAGGCCGCAATTTCGGTGGCCATGAGCAAGGTGGGCGCTCCCTACTACTACCAATACGGTGGCACCGGCCCCTACGGCTTCGACTGTTCGGGCCTGGTGAAGGCATCCTTTGCGGCGGCCGGAAAGTATCTCCCGCGCACCGCAGGCCAGCAGTACGAAGCCGCTCCTGTCCACGTACCCCTCTCGCAGGCACGGCGGGGCGACCTGCTGGTGTGGGGCTCGCCGTCGAACTTCTATCACGTTGCCATTTACCTCGGCAACGGCCAGGTGGTGCAGGCGCTCAACCCGCAGGAGGGTATCGGTGTGACCCCGCTGAGCGCCATGGCAGGCATGGAGCTATATTCGTACGCCGCCCGCTACTGACTCCCATGCAACGCCGCCGCATGGCCTGCGGCCCGCGTTGAAAGTCAGCTGAGGACGTCCTTGGTGACAAACCGCCCGTAGGCGAGCGCGCCGAAGACGGCCACGTAACCCGCTTGGAGCGACGCGTTGTCCACAAACGAGTCCCACAACACGGGCTGGCGCATAAGGTCCCCAAAACCGAGCCAGTAGTGGCTGAAAAGCCATGGGTGCAACCACTCCAGCTGCGGCAACTGGTCAAGGACCTGGGACACCACAGAGACCACCACTGTGGCGGCCATGGCGCCCACGGGAACCACCGTGAGCGTGGACAGGAACAACCCCACCGCGGAAAGTCCGGCCAGGGAGACCGCGAGGTACGCGGCGATCAGCAGGATGCGCACCGCGGCTTCCGGTGGCTCGATGACGTCCCCTGACAGCAACGTCACAGGACCGACAGGGAAAAGCGCCGCCCCGATCGCGGCGCCCGCCAATCCAACGGTGAGGGGCGCAGCAAGGCAGAATGCCAGTGCTGCCGCATACTTCACCAAGAGGAGCCGCACCCGGCCCGTCGGGGCAACCAGCAGGTACCTCAACGTTCCCAGGCTGGCTTCACCCGCGATGGTGTCCCCTGCCACCACTCCCACCGTGAGCGGCAGGAACAAAGGAACGGACACCAGCATGGCGGTAAAGGCGACGAACAGACCGTTCTGGGTGATGCGGTCCAGGAAAGCCGGCCCCCGTCCGGCAGGAACCGCTGACGAAATCCGCACGGCCACCGCTATCAACACCGGGATCGCCGCCAGTGCCAGCAACAGTGCCCAGGTGCGTCGGCGCCCAAACAGCACACGGAGTTCCGAACGCAGGAGGGAAAGCCCCGATCGACGCGGCGCCGCCACCGCCGTCGTCATGGTCAATCCGGCGCTCTCAGAATGGGCGCTACTGGGCAACGTCGAACCCCTCCCCCGTCAAGGCAACAAACCGGTCCTCAAGGCTTTCGCGTTCCACGGCGAACCCCCGGACCCGGACGCCGGCCTCCACGAGCCGGGCCACAATATCCTCCGGCGCGGTGCTTCCCGGGGACACGTTGCTTCCCGGGGAAGTGCCCTGAGCGGGTGCGTCCAGCGCCGCCGTCACCACCTGTCCGTCCTGCTGCGCTGCTGCTTCCTCCGGCGCCAGCCCCAGGCGGGCGAGGACTGCCATCGCCGCCCCGGCATCTGGCGTGAGCAGGCGGATGCGGACAGTTCCGGAGCGGCGCAGCTCCGGAAGCGGCCCCTGGGCCACCAGCCGGCCGGCACTCATCACTGCCGCATGGGTACAGATCTGTTCCACTTCGGCCAGCAGGTGGCTGGACACAAAAACGGTGGTTCCGTCGGCGGCGAGGGAACGGACCAGGTTCCGCACTTCCCGGGTGCCTTGCGGGTCGAGCCCGTTGGTGGGCTCATCGAGGACCAGCAGTTCGCGGGGCGAGAGCAGGGCGTTGGCGATGCCCAGCCGCTGCTTCATGCCCAGGGAATAGGCATGGACCCGCTTGCCCGCCGCATGCCCCAGGCCCACCCTTTCCAGCGCCTGATTGACCCGGGCCTTTCGGGTGGCGGGGGCAGTATGCCGGGTGGCGGCGTCGAGGCGGTGGAGGTTCGCGGTACCTGAGAGGAACGGATAGAAGGCCGGTCCCTCCACCAATGCCCCCACTTGGGGAAGGACGTCCTGGAACCGGCCCGGCATCTCCATCCCGAGCAGCCGGACGCTCCCGGCGGACGCGGCAGCGAGGCCCAGCAGCATCCGGATGGTGGTGGTCTTGCCCGAGCCGTTAGGGCCAAGGAAACCAAAAACCGCTCCCCGGGGCACAGCCAGGTCCAGGCCGTCCACGGCCAACTGCTGCCCGAACCGCTTTGTCAGCCCCTGCGTCTCGATGGTCAGGCCGTACGTCCACGATCCGGGGCCCTGCGCGGCCCCGGTCACGGAGCCGTGGAAGCGGCTTGCAGCCTCTCCGGCGGGACCATGCCCGCGAAGATCCGGCCGTCGTCCGTGAGCAGGACGTTGAAAAGTGCGGTGGAAATCAGCCGGCCGCCAGGAACGGCGACGGCGGCCTGGGCCAGCAGCGGATTCCGGGCCAGCAGGGCATTGAGCTTTGAGCCTGCGCCGCTTTCCGCCGGAACTTCCGCTACCGCTTCCCAGCCGGACCCGGACATGTACTGCCGGGCGTGGTCCTGGATGTTCTCTGCCAGCCGGTCGGGGGTGATGTACGTTCCCGGCGCCTCGGGGAATCCTTGACCGGGCTGCTGGTAGGCGGGGTGGTTGAACTGCAGCTCCTCCACCTTGCTGCCCGGTGGCGGGGCAAAGTTGAACAGCGCTTGGTCCGGCGCCTCCAGCGAAAGGCTGGTGAATCCAGCGCTGAAGGCAGGCTCGGCAGCTCCCCTCGCGGTGACCTTCACGGAGAGCGGCATGCCAGTCTGAGAGTCGACGGCGACCGTTACCCTGCCGACGAGGGTGGCGTCAGTGCGTGGTTCCAACTGCAGGGTGTAGGCCTGCCGGCCGGCGGTTTCCACGTCCGGGCCGACGGTTACGGCGGTGGTGCTGTCAGCCATGGCCAGGAACTTTCCTGCCAGTTCCTCAGGTGTGCGGGGAGCCGGCATTCCGGTGTCGGACGGATCGGTGTGGGACGGCCCGGTGTGGGACGGCCCGGTTTGGGACGGCTCAGCCAGCGGCAGGTCATGGGCGTGGGCAGGCAGGGTCAGATGCGCGACGGAGTTGTCCTTGGACGAGTAGAACCAGACGTCGTTGTTATGGCGGACGATGTCCCGCTCGGCGAGCCGGTCCACTACCTGGATGCGCGCATTGGTCGGGCTGTCCATAAACACCCGCGCCGTGTGCTCGCCGGTGAGGAACTCCATAACTGAAGCCACGCCGTCGGCCGATCCGGGCCCCGACGTGGGTGGTGCAGCCGGGAGCTCCGGCAACCCCAGCTGCGAGGTCTGTTCAATGGTGCCCGAGAACGTGTGTGTCTTGTGCGAAGCGAGGAGGGCGATGACTTCGGCCGGGGTTTTCTCCGGCAGGGGGTCGCCGGCCCGTGCCGGAAGGGTTCCCGACAACACCCCGGCGGCGATGACCGAAGGTACGGCCACCGCGGGGATCCAGCGCAGCCAAGGGCTGCGGATGACGTGGCTCACGCCGCGGTCCCTGATCTCCAGGCTTGTCCCGTGGTCGCTCCGGTGGTTGAAACTCCGGTTCATGGCTGATCGTCTCCGTCGCTGGAGCCCATAGTCCAAGGGTACGCCTCGAATACGCCCGCTACACCTGCCCGGGCTACCCCCTGGGCTGCGCAGGCACCACGGTTCCCGCACCGCCGTCGACCGTGATGTATTGGCCGGTGGCCAGCCGGACTGTGGCCTCCGGGACTCCCACCACGGCAGGGATGCCGTACTCGCGGGCCACCACGGCACCGTGGGAGTTGGGCCCGCCCATCTCCATCACCAGGCCGCCGGCGGTGAGGAAGAGCGGAGTCCAGCCGGGATCGGTGGACGGCGCCACCAGGATCTCTCCGGGTTCCAGGTGGGCGCCCACGGGGTCCAGGATGACCCGGGCGGCAGCTGTGACAGACCCGGCTGAAGCGGGGCTGCCGGTCAGGGCGCCATCCGCCGCAGCGGCGCGGCCGGCGTACAGCACTTCCGGCTCGGTCCCGTCTGAGAGCAGGACCCGGGGGATGTGCCGCCTGCCTAATTCGCTTGAATAGGCGGCGCGCCGCTCCACGATGAGTTCGCGGACGTTTCGATGCCGGCCGGCAGTGGTCGCGCTGGTGTGGCCCAGCGCCTGCCGAAGCTCATCAAAGTCGAGGAAGAAGACGTCATCCGCGCTCTCGAGCCGGCCGTCTGCAGCCAGCGCGGCTCCCACGAGCGCCAGCTGCTTCCGTACTTCAGCAAGGCCAAGGACCAGCTGGTACTTGGGCGATTCCCTCAGACCAGCGAACAACCTGGCACGCCGCAGGGCCGCGCCAACAAGCACAGACCGCACCCTGCCGCGCGCCCGGGCTTCGGCAACGAGCCGGTCCACTGCAGCCTCCGCCTCAGCCTCGGCGCGGCTGAACTGCGCGTCCGGGGCCATGGCCGGATTGTCCAGGCGGAGGTAGTTGGCCAGGACCCCCAGGATGTACGTGGGATCATCGGACCAGCGCGGCATCCCCACGTCGATCTCCGCCACCGCGCGGTGGCCGTAGCGTTCCAGGAACCGTGCAACGCCTGCATTCAGCACGGGAGGCAGGGTGCCGTCGCGGAAATCCGCGGCAAGCCTGGACGGCTCCCGTGTCTCCAGGGCCTCCCGTGCTTCGCGCTCCACCTTCATGGTTGCAGCGAGGCGCCACAGGTCAAGGTCCATCTCGGTGGTCACATTCTGCGGCAGGCCCCGGAGCACCTTCTGCAGGTCCTCCCCGCGGCCCGGCCCACCCAGCAGCTTGCCCGCAGCCCACAGCATGGCGAATCCCAGCGCGGGCAGCGGCAGGATGGCCGGAACGATCGAAAAAAGCCGGCTTCCCAGGAGCCGCTCTGCGTGATCCAGCCGTTCCATGGGGCCGGCTCCCGAATCCAGCTCCAGGTCGTCGGCGAACTGCCGGCTGAACCGGTCGAGGCGGCGGAGCGCCGCCGTGGGTGTCAGCAGCCCGCGGAGCAAGGTTTCCGGGGCCCGGGCACGCACCGCAGCGGGCAGGACATGGCGCAGGAGTCCGAACGCGGTCTTCCGGGTCACCGAAAATCGGGGGTCGGAAAAAACCTGGCGCAGCACGGTGGCGGACCGGGCCTCCATGACGTCGAACACGCGCGGCAGGATGCGGCGGCCCACGGTGCTCCGGACGGGCGTCGTCACGTCGACGTACATGCGCTGGGCCGCCTCCGCATAGGGTGCCGGACCGCGGCGCGGGTCGGGGACGTCGAACCCTGCTGCCCGCGCAACAGAGGAGCCAACGAGCCGCAGTGACGCCAGCCCCATGGGGGTGAGCGGGCGGGTCAGTCCCTGGGCGAGGCTGAAGCAAAGGTATATCCGGGCACCCCCATCAGCGGCGGAACGGCTTTCGGGTAAGGGATACAAGGTGGTGATGGGCCGGGACTGCGTCAGCCAGAGCGCACCGCCGGTATCGATGGCCCACTCCGTGTCCTGTGGCGCTCCGAAGTGCCGCTCGGCCTCCAGGCCCAGCGCGGCAAGTTCCAGCGCCTGCCCATCGGTCAGGCTCGAACCATCCGCCCCGTCCTGGACGTTGTGGGTTTCCGTTCCACCGCCCGCCCTGGGCCGGACGGCAACGCGCTTATCGCCAAGCTTCCGCTCCAGCACCCGGTGTGCTGCCGTGTCCACTACGAAGTGGTCCGGATTGACCGCCCCGGAGACCACGGCTTCGCCAAGCCCGGGGGCGGCATCGATAACGGCTTCCCGCCGCCTGCCCGTCAGGGGGTTGGCGGTGAACATCACACCGGCTGCCGCCGCGTCAACCATCCGCTGGATCACGACGGCGAGGGCTACTTCGTGGGGCGCGATGCCCAGTGCGGCACGGTAGGCCACCGCACGGTCAGTCCAAAGGGACGCCCAGCAGTTCCGCACGGCCACCAGGAGTGCGTCAGGTCCGATGATGTTCAGGTAGGTGTCCTGCTGGCCGGCGAAGCTGGCGAACGGAAGATCCTCGGCCGTGGCGGAGGAGCGTACAGCCACCGGAGTTTCATGTCCCAGCGCGGAATAGGCCTGCTCTACGGCTGCGGCAATGTGCGGCGGCACCTGCAGGCCAACGATCGCTTGGCGTACAGTGCCGGCGAGCGCGGCAAGTTCGGCGGCCTGGTTGGTGGTTCCCTGCAGCGCCTTTTGAAGGTCACCGAGTTGGCGGAGGCCACCGTCACGGACAGTGACAGTGGCCTCCTTGTATGCCTCGGTGGTCAGGCAGAAGCCGTCCGGCACGGGCAGCCCTGCCGATATCAGTTCGCCAAGATTGGCCGCCTTGCCGCCCACCAGCGGAAGCATGCTGCCGTCGAGGTGGCTGAGGCGGACCACCAGGGCGTGGTCGCTTTCCCCACCGGGCCGGCGCGGTTCCTGCCCGGGATCTGCTGGATTGTAGGCAGCCATGGTGTGGCGCTTTCGAAGCGGCCGGGCCGGATCAGGCTGCGCCGAGGATGGGCCCGAAACGTGCCCTGTCGGCCAGCCGCGGGTCCTCACGGTCCGGAACCACCATCACCGGTCCCTTCGCATGGTGGAGGACGCCGTCCGAAGTGGACCCCAGCAGCATGCCCGTGAAGCCGCCGCGGCCGCGCGTGCCCACCACCACCAACTCCACGTGCCGGCTGGCGTCCACCAGCACATCCACGGGGGAACCGTCCAGCAGTTCGCATTCCGCGGCAAGGCTGGGGTAGTGGCTCCTCAGCCAGGCCATGCCGGCGTCCAGGGTCACCTGGATGTCTGCGAAGAGCGCCTTCCGGTCCATGGGGGCGGGTACCCAGGCCAGTGAACCGCTGTACTGGGGAACAGCGCACACCACGCGGAGCGACGCGCCCAGCCGCTCGGCCTGGTCCGCG
Source organism: Pseudarthrobacter sp. fls2-241-R2A-168 (assembly GCF_030209335.1). Lineage (NCBI taxonomy): Bacteria > Bacillati > Actinomycetota > Actinomycetes > Micrococcales > Micrococcaceae > Pseudarthrobacter > Pseudarthrobacter sp. fls2-241-R2A-168. The sequence continues at coordinate 43,259 of NZ_JARVSG010000044.1, read as the reverse complement.
GCTTCAAGGACCGCAACCCGGGCCTGCTCCGAGCCGTCAACGCCGACCACCACCACGTTGTCCACGCGCCGGTGCCCGGCTTTGGCCTGTTCAGCCCTGATCCGTTTATCCTCGGTCGTTTCACCCAGGCGGTCAGAACACACCAGGGGCACCGTAACGGTGGGGCATTTTGCGTGGGCCGGCAGCGCGCTGCTCACTGAACCCAGGAGCCTGCCCACAAATCCGCCCCTGCCCCTGGTTCCGAAGACCAGAAGCTCCGCGGTCCGGGACATCTCCAGCAACACACCCGAGGCATCCCCGTTCTCCACCGAGGCGCTCACGTCGATGTCATACCTGGAAACCTTCTCAACCGCCTGCTTGACCACGGCTTCCGCGCCCTCGCGGATCACGGAATCATCCACAGTGGCGTATCCGCCGTCCAGGCCGGAGGCGGCGAAGATGGGCACGGAATACGCGGTCACGATATGCAGGGGGCGGCGGCGGCGCTGCGCTTCGCGGGCTGCCCAGACCAAGGCGCACTGGCCATGTTCCGAGCCGTCCACGCCAACAACAATCCCGTCGGGAGCGGCAGGAGCACCACCATTGTCCCTCGCCGGGTCCGGATGCAACTCTTGTGCGCCCATGGGGCCGCCTCCTCGCGATACTGCCGTATGTTGCGGCTATTCTGCCAGAAACCGCACCCTTCCCCGTGCACCCGTTCAGCGGCAGCCGCTGCGAAGGAAGGGCCTGCTTCCAGTTCTCACTATTCTCCGTCCACCGTCCCTTAGCAAGCCTGTTCAGGGCCGGATAGGGGAGGTTATCCACAGGCTTCCGGCGCCAGGGGCCGCACGCTTTCGACGGGGCCGGTCCGCCCATTGCGGCAGCCCAACCCCGCCCTTTCGGGGGTGTGACGGAAAGCGTGTTCACCCGCAGGTGAATGTTTCCGGATTGGGCTATCCAGCACCGGAATTGTTCTGTAGTCTTCAGGACATTGTTGGTCCGGGACGCCAGCTGCACATGCAAGTGAGCGCTGCCCGGCCATGCACTGCGGCCGGACTTTGGGGGTAACGGGACGCGCGCGGGCGACGACGCCTGCACCTGCCGAATCTTCGAAGGAGGGAAACTGTAGTGTCAAGCATGCCTGGGAATGCCGGGACCGAGCAGACCACCACTGTGATCATTGGCACCGGGCTGTCCGGCCTGGCTGTGGCAGCCGAACTGTGCCGCCGCGGGGTTGACTCCATCGTGGTGGACGGGCTGGACCTCCTGGGTGCCGCGCAGCCGGCCAACACCGCCTCCCTGCAGCGCTGCGACGCGGCGGACCCCGTCACCCTTCGTGAACGGAACGAAATCCTGCGCCACCTTCGCAACTATGCAGCCAGCCACGACGTGGATGTCCGGAACACCACCAGGGCTGTCCAATTGACCATGGTGGAGGGCCTTCCGGGGGGCACAGCCGTTCCGCAGTGGGAGGTGCACACGCCCACCGGCATCCTGATCGCTGACCACATCGTGCTGACGCGCTGCGCCCACAGCCAGCTGCGGCGGATGATCAACGACTTCGGCATCACTGTGGGCCGCAACGTCGTCGCTGCCATGCGTGCCATCGGCATCTACCTGGTGGGAGTGGGCGAACTGATCACCCCTTCACCCAAGGAGGTGCTGCGCCAGGCCAAAACGGTGGGCCACGCCATTTCCGCCAAGGTCAACCCGGACGGTGTTGGCGCCGCATTCACCGGCAGCCTGGCGATCCTGCCCTGTTAGCGCTCAGCGCTCGTCATCACTGCCTGCCGTGAGCCTGCGGCGGGCCAGGATGGCGAGGGTGGCAAGCAACCCCACCGCGGCAGCGGCGAAAATCACGATGCTCCATTGGAACGGCTCGCCCGAGCCTGTGGGCTCCGGCGCCGCTGTCTTTCCCGGCTGGGCGGTTCCGATGGCAGGAACAGTTGCCGCCGCCGTCGTTGTGGCTGCCGGAGCAGCCCCGCCGGCCGCCGCAGCGGCCGTGAAGCTGAAGGTCCCTTCGATGGGGTGCGAATCAGAGCTGACCACCCGCCAAGAGACCGTGTACTGCCCGGCAGGAGCCCCGGCCTTGAGTTTCTGGCGGGCCTCGTTGTCCACAATTTCCACGGCCCCGTCGGCCCACTCCACGCCCGAGGCGTCCTTGACGGAGAAGGATGAGCCGATCCCGAGCGGGTTGTTACTGAAGGTCACCGACACCTGCTCCGGCACTACCGCCACCGAGGCACCCTGGGCGGGGCTGCTGGATTCGGCGGCGTCGTGCGCGGCGGCCGGACCGGCCAGGCCCAGGAAGGCGGCGGCGCAAACGAAGGACCCGAGCACAAAGCCCAGTAACTGGCGGCGGATGGAACCCATGCTTGGACTGCTCCCTTGGTGTTGGCTTCCTAACAGACTAGGCGAAATTGGCGGGCTCTCCGCCAAAGTCACCATAGGATTCAGGTATCCCCACAGACTTCCCCGGAGGACTAATGCTTAAGCAAGGCTCTGCCCTGGACCGGTATTTCATGATCACCGAGCGCGGTTCCAACCTCTCGCGCGAGATCCGCGGAGGCTTCGCCACGTTCTTCGCCATGAGCTACATCGTGGTGTTGAACCCCCTGATCCTCTCCGGCCCGGACTCAAGCGGCACCACTCTCGGATTTCCCGCCGTTGCCGCCGTCACCGCTTTTGTTGCCGGCATCCTCACTATCCTCATGGGAGCCTGGGCCAAGCACCCCTTCGCACTGGCCACCGGACTGGGTGTCAACGCCTTTGTTGCAGTCACCGTTGCCACCAACCCCGGCCTGACGTGGCCGGACATGATGGGCCTGGTGGTGATGTCCGGCGTCACCATGCTGATCCTGGTCCTCACCGGGTTCCGCACCGCGGTGTTCAAAGCTGTTCCGGAGGGCCTGAAGACGGCGATCGTGGTGGGCATCGGATTGTTCATTGCCCTGATCGGACTGGTCAACGCCGGCTTCGTCCGCCGCATCCCGGACGTGGCCGGGACCACGGTTCCGGTTGGCCTCGGCTTTGAGGGCAAGCTCCTTGGCTGGCCCACCGCCGTGTTCGTGTTTGGCCTGGTCCTGACCATCGCGCTGGTGGTCCGGAAGGTCAAGGGAGCCATCCTGATCGGCATCATCAGCTCCACCGTCATCGCCGTGGTCGTGGAGATGACGCTGCACATCGGCCCCAGCGTGCAGCCGGGCAAGCCCTTCAACCCCCAGGGCTGGTCCCTGGTGGCCCCCGCCTTCAGCGAATGGGCCGCCCCGGACCTGTCCCTGATCGGCAAGGCCAACCCGTTCGGCGCCTTCCAGCACCTCGGCTTTGTGGCTGCCACCCTGCTGGCATTTGTGATTCTGCTCAGCATCTTCTTCGACGCCATGGGCACCATGGTGGGCCTGGCCAATGAAGCCGGCACGGTGGACGAGCACGGCAACATTCCCGACGTCGACCGCGTCCTGCAGGTGGACGCCCTCGGCGCAATCGCCGGCGGCGGCGCGTCCGTGTCCTCCAACCAGATCTACGTCGAGGCCGGCGCCGGAATCGGTGAAGGCGCCCGCACGGGCATCGCCTCGATCGTCACGGGCCTGTTGTTCCTCGTGGCCATGTTCTTCACCCCGCTCATCAACCTGGTGCCCTTCGAAGCCGTGGCTCCGGCCCTGGTGGTGGTGGGCTTCATGATGGTCTCCCAGGTGGGCAAGATCGACTGGCAGGACTGGGGCATCGCCATCCCTGCCTTCCTCACCTTCTCGCTGATGCCGTTCACCTACTCGATCGCCAACGGCCTCGGTGCCGGCTTCATCGCCTACGTCCTGATCCGCACCGTCCAGGGCCGGGTCAAGGACATCCACCCCCTGATGTGGGCGGTGGCCGGGGCGTTCCTGCTGTTCTTCGCGATTGGTCCCATCGAGGCCGCCGTCGGAATGTAGCAACCGCCTACACAGGGGTGTTGGGGGCCAGCCCCTCATCTCCGGAGACCGCCCTGGCCCTGACAACGCGCAGCCTGTCCAGCCGGTTCATCAGTGGTGAGGTGGTGGCGCCATGGATCACGATTGAGAGTGCCACCACCAGGCCCACAAAAGCCCACAGCCACTCCGCCTGGTCTGCAAAGCGGCCCTTGCCCAGGGCATAGGAGAGGTAGTACAGGGAGCCGATTCCGCGGATTCCGAAGAACGAGAGGGCAATCCGTTCCCGCGGGCCGGTCTTGCCGCCCAGCAGCCCGAGCCAGCCCGCCAGGGGCCGCACCACCAGCAGGAATGCGAGCGCCACCAGCACCTCGGCCCAGCCGATTCCCGCCAGCAGCCCGCGGGCGATTGCGCCGCCCAACAGGACCAGGATCACCACGGTGAGGAGCCGTTCGAGCTGTTCCACATAGGAGTGCAGCACCCGGTGGTACCCGTGTGTGCGTTCTGCGGCGCGGATGGTCACGGCGCAGACAAACACGGCAATGAACCCGTAGCCCTCCACCATCTCGGTGACGCCGTAGGCCAGGAAAGTGGCGGCGAGCGCCACGAAGCCCTCGGAGTGGTTGGACAGCCGCAGGCTGTCGGCGCGGGCGGAGAAGAAGAGCCTGGCCAGGACCTTGCCGGTCAGGAAGCCCACCAGCAGGCCGAGGGCAAGCCGCCACAGCACATCCACGCCGAACCATTCCGCGAACCAGTCAGATGGAGCTGAGCCGGCGATGCTGATGGCGATGGCAAGGTAGACGAAGGGGAAGGCCAGTCCGTCGTTGAGGCCGGCTTCGGAGGTGAGGCCAAAACGGACCTCGTCCTCCTTGTTGGTGCCGCCGTCGTCGTCCGCGGGCTCGCCCACCTGCACCTCGGAGGCAAGGACGGGGTCCGTGGGCGCCAGGCTGGACGCCACCAGCAGGGCGGCGCCGAGGCCCAGCCCCAGCAACCACATCCCCAGCAGGGTCAGGCCGATGATGCACAACGGCATGGCGATCCCCAGCAGACGCCAGGTAGTTGACCACTGCCGCCGCCCCACGGGCCGGTCCAGCGCCAGCCCGGCGCCCATCAGCGAAATGATCACGCAAATTTCCGAGAGGTGAAGGACAAAGTCGCCGTGCGCTACGGGGTCCGGGTCCGGAAGGGTGGGAATCAGGGCAAACGCGCCCATGCCCGCCCCGAGGAAAACCATCGGCATGGAGAAGGGCATGTCGCGCAGCAGTTTGGGGAGCACAGCGGCGGTGAACACGGCAAGTCCGGCAGCGGCAAACAGGATGTTGGGGGCTTCAAACACGGTGATGTTCTCCGGCCTGGGTCGATGGCGCCCTCGTGGCGCGGCAAGATGGCATGGTCCCGGAAGGGATTGCTCCACCTTAGCCTCTCCGGTTTCCGCCGGCAGCTTCTTGAATTCCAGACACCATCACGGCCCCGTTGCTGGTTTTCGTCCCCGGCATGCGGTGAGCTTGAACCATGCCTTCCTCAACCCCTGCCGTCGACGTCCCGCCCCAGCCCTGGACCGGCAGGTTTGATGGCGACGGTGCCGGGCACCTCCGCTGGTGGCAGGCGGTAAAAGCGTACGACGCCGGACCGTCGGCCGGGCCCGGAACAAAGCCTGCAGCGCTGCTCGGCTTTTGCAGCGACGAAGGGGTGCGCCGGAACAAGGGCCGCGTTGGCGCAGCCAACGCCCCGGCTGCCCTTCGCGCCGCCCTGGGCCCCTTGGCCTACCATCTGGAGCGACCCGTAGCCGACGCCGGTGACGTGGTGGTCTCCGGCTCGGAACTGGAGGCAGGACAGGACCGCGCCGGCCGCGCCGTGAGGGACATGCTCGACGCCGGGCAGCTCACCGTGGTGCTGGGCGGCGGCCACGAAACCGCCTATGCGAGCTATTCGGGTGTTGCCGCATCCGCCGCCGTCCAGGGCGGCCTGAGGCTGGGCGTGCTGAACCTGGACGCCCACTTCGACCTGCGCGACGAGCCCGTCCCCAGTTCCGGCACACCCTTCCTTCAGATGGCCCGCGCGGAAGCAGCCGCCGGGCGGGACTTCCGTTACGCCGTCGTCGGAATCTCCGAACCCAACAACACCCGCACCCTCTTCGAGACGGCAAGGAAGCTGGGCGTGCGGTACCTGCTGGATGAGGACTGCGGAGCGGACCGGGTGCAGGAATTCGTGGCAGGGTTCCTCGCGGACATCGACGTCCTCTACCTGACCATCGACCTTGACGTGCTGCCCGCAGCGGTGGCACCCGGTGTCAGTGCCCCCGCCGCTTTCGGGGTGCCGCTTCCGGTGATCAGTGCTGTGTGCCGCCAGGTGGCGCGGTCACGGAAGCTGCTGCATCTTGACGTCGCGGAGCTGAACCCCGAATTCGATATCGACGGCCGGACCGCGAGAGTTGCCGCCCGGCTGATCGACACCCTGCTGCGTTGACCGGCGGCTACTGGCCTTTGAGGACGTAGCGCCGCTCCGGGCGCCCCACTCCGTATTTGAGCCGGACGTCCAGCGTTCCTTCGTCATACAGGTACTCGAGGTAGCGGCGGGCACTGACCCGGGACGTCCCCACCTGCTCGGCCACCTCGGCCGCGGACAGGTCACCTGCCGCAGCGTTGAGGGCGGCCTCCACCAGCTTCAGCGTCTCGATGCTGCAGCCCTTGGGCAGCGGCCGCTCCGTCCGGTCAAGGCCAAACACCCGGTTGACGTCCGACTGCTCGGCCACATCCTTGGCGGAGTCCAGGCCCTGGTAGGCGCTGCGGTAATGCTCAAGACGTTCCTGCAGGTCCGACTGGGAGAACGGCTTGATCAGGTAGTGCACAATCCCGCCCCGCAGCGCCTTGCGTACTGTTTCGACCTCACGGGCGGCACTGATAACCAGTACGTCCAGTTCCGGGGCAACATCGCGCAGCTGATGCATAAGGTCCAGGCCGTTGATGTCCGGAAGGTGGATGTCCAGCAGCACAAGGTCCGGCTGCAGCCGGCCGGTTTCCACCACGGCCTGGGCGCCGGTATGCGCCACGCCCACCACCGCGAACCCGGGTGTCCGCTGGATGAAGCCGGCGTGCACCTTGGCCACCATAAAGTCGTCGTCAACGATCAGCACCTTGATCATGGCTTTGTTGCACCTCCCTTGGGCTGGGTTGTACCTCTGATGAACCGGGCGGTGAACACCGCTCCATTGTGGTTGGCCACAGTGAGATCACCCCCGGACCTCCGGCAAACCACGCGGGACAGGGCCAGGCCGAAGCCGCGCCCGTCCGCGGGCCCGGCATCTTTGGTGGTAAACCCCTGGCGGAAAATCTCCTCCACCGCCTGGTCCGGGACACCCGGACCGTTATCCCGCACAGTGACGGTCACGTGGCCGGCTGCGGTGAAGGGGTCCCGGCCCTCCTCCACCAGCACCCGGACAGCGGCGTCCGGACGTCCTGTCACGGCGTCGAACGCATTGTCCACGAGGTTCCCCACCACCGTGGTGAGGTCGCGCGACAAGTCGTCGCTGACCGGACGCAGGGCAGATTCGGGATCCAGCTGCAGGGCCACTCCACGCTCGGTGGCGAGGCTGGATTTGGCAATGAGCAGCGCGGCGAGGGCGGGATCGTGGATGCGGCTGGTGACTTCATCGTTGAGCCGGGTCCGGTCCACTGTGGCGCCATTAACGAACTGCACCACCGAATCATATTCACCGATCTGGATCAGGCCCGAGATCACGTGGAGCTGGTTGGCGAACTCGTGGGCCTGCGCGCGGAGCGTATCCGTGGCGGTGCGGGTTGCGCCCAGCTCACGCTCAAGCGAGGACATCTCGGTGCGGTCGCGCAACGTGGTCACAGAGCCTATTTCGCGGCCGCGGGACCGGATGGGAACGCGGTTCAGGACCACCAGCCGCTCCCCCACGAGCACCAGCTGGTCGGGGTCCGGCTGGTTGCGCGTGAGGACCGTCTTCAAAGCCGAATCCACGGGAAGCGATGAAACCTTCTTGCCCACGCAGTCTGCCGGCAGACCCAGCAGTTCGCGGGCGCTGTCGTTGGCCACCGTGATCCGTTCATTCGGATCGAGCGCCACCACGCCTTCCTTGAGCCCGTGCAGCATGGCTTCCCGGTTTTCCACCAGGCCGGTAATCTCACTCGGTTCCATGCCCAGGGTCTGGCGTTTGACCCGCCGGGACAGCAGCAGCGAACCGGCCACTCCCAGGATGCTGGCCACCCCGAGGTAGGTGAGCAAATTGGGAACTGCATCTCCCAGCCGCTCGAGGGTGGTGGGGTAGTTCCGGCTGATGGCGGCGATGCCGATCATCTTCCCGCCGTCGTCCAGGACCGGCACATGCGCAGACAGCATGGCAGCACTGCTTTCGGCCACCACACCGGTCCACGCGCGGCCCTCCATGACCCGGCTCGGCCCAATGTCCAGCTTCTCGCCCAGCAAACTGGGGTCCGAGGAGGCCACCACGGTACGGTCCTGTTTCGCCAACGCCACCTGGGACGATCCGGACAGCGTCCGCACAGCCTCTGCCACGGCGGGAAGGGCTGATCCCACCCGGGGCTGCGCGTCGGGCAGCAAAGCGCGGACCGCCGGGTTGTTGCCCAGGGCTTCGGCGGCAGAGAGCGCGCGCCGGCCCTCCACCCGTTCAAACGTTGCGGCGGACTGGGCCAGGGAGATGGCCACCACCGCCACCAGGACCGCCAACACAATAAGCAACTGCAGCACGAGGTACTGCCCCGCGAGGGACATCCCTCTTCGTCGAGTCACTGTGGTTGGTCCTTTGGATGGTTCAGCGCGTATCTCCGGCCAGGTTCCGGCGTTTTCGGCCCCTGCGGAGGTACGGGAACTATACCGCAGGCAGCGCCGGTGGCAGGGTTTGCAGGCTTTTCAAGCCCAGACGCGGCAGCCGCGGTTGGCTTCGGCGAAACGTGAACGCAATGAACTTAACTTTCTCTGCGTACATAAGAGTGACCGGCGTCACCGCGGAACCTAGCATCGAATCACCAAGTCAGTCTTGCTGATCATTTTTCATGAGAAGAGGAACACCATGCGCCAGATCCGCGCATTGCGTATTGCCGCCGTCGCCGCCGGCATCGCCCTGATGGCCACCGGCTGCGGTGCCACCGGAAAGAGCTCCACAGGTTCGGAAAGCTCCGGCGCCGCCGCCGGACCCATTACCGGGCTCCAGATCATGGTCCCCAACACCCCGGGCGGCGGCTATGACACCACCGCCCGCGCAGCAGCGAAGGTCCTCGACGACGAGAAGATCTCCACCAACACCGAAGTCTTCAACCTCGCCGGCGCCGGCGGCACCGTGGGCCTTGCCCGCGTGGTGAACGAAAAGGGCAACGGGGACCTTGCCATGCTGATGGGCCTGGGCGTGGTGGGCGCGAGCTACACCAACAAGTCAGAATCGAAGCTGACCGAAACCACCCCCCTTGCCCGGCTCATCGAGGAACCCGGCGCCATCATGGTCGGCAAGGATTCCCCGTACAAGAGTATTGACGACCTCGTGAAGGCCTGGAAGGCCGATCCCGGTTCCATCGCCGTGGGTGGCGGCTCCTCCCCGGGCGGCCCGGACCACCTCCTGCCCATGCAGCTGGCCGGTGCCGTTGGCATCGACGCCACCAAGGTCAACTACGTGGCCTACGACGGCGGCGGTGACCTGCTCCCGGCGATCCTTGGCAACAAGCTCGGCTTCGCCGCTTCCGGTGCAGGCGAGTTCCTGCAGCAGATCAAGTCCGGTGAGGTGCGCGTCCTGGCCACGAGCGGCGAGAAGCGGCTCGAGGGTGTGGATGCACCCACGCTGAAGGAATCCAACATCGACCTGGTGTTCACCAACTGGCGCGGCATGGTGGCCCCTCCGGGCATCAGCGATGCGGACAAGACCAAGCTGATTGCCGCCCTGGAGAAGATGCACGGCACCGCGGGCTGGAAGGAAACGCTGAAGACCCGCGGCTGGACCGATGCCTTCATCACCGGCGATGAGTTCAAGTCCTTCCTCTCCGACCAGGACAAGCGGGTGGCGGACGTGCTCACCAAGCTTGGGTTGGCGTGAGCTCCCTGACAACAGGCCTCAAAGGACGCGCCGAGCTGGGAGTTGCACTCCTGCTCGGCGCGGCCGGCGTCGTGGTTTTCGTGGACGCCAACCGCCTGGTAACCCCGTACTCCCAATCCGATCCGGTCGGTCCCAAAACCGTTCCCTACATCGTGGCCGGCCTGCTGGTGGTCTGCGCTGTCCTGCTGGCCATCAACGTCTTCCGCGGCGGCCAGGGCGAAGCTGAAGGCGGCGAAGATGTGGACCTCACCCACCCCGCCGACTGGAAGACCGTCCTGCCCCTGGCCGGCGCATTCATCCTGAACATCCTGCTCATCGACTGGGCCGGATGGGTCATCTCCGGCACCGTCCTTTTCTGGGGCTGCGTGCTGGCCCTCGGCAGCCGCCACTACATCCGTGACGGGCTCATCTCCGTGGCCATGTCCCTGCTGACCTTCTACGGTTTCTACCTCGGCCTCGGCATCGCCCTTCCGGCCGGCCTCCTGGAAGGAATCCTTTAATGGACGTCTGGTCCTCCCTGATGGACGGCTTCGCCACCGCCCTGACCCCCATGAATCTCCTGTACGCCGTGATCGGCGTCCTCCTGGGCACCGCCGTCGGCGTCCTTCCGGGCCTCGGCCCGGCCATGACCGTGGCCCTGCTGCTTCCGGTCACCTACGCCCTGGAACCCACCAGCGCCTTCATCATGTTCGCCGGCATCTACTACGGCGGCATGTACGGCGGCTCCACCACCTCCATCCTGCTGAACACACCAGGTGAATCGTCCTCGGTGGTGACGGCGATCGAAGGCAACAAAATGGCCAAGGCCGGCCGGGCCGCCCAGGCGCTTGCGACGGCGGCCATTGGCTCGTTCGTCGCCGGCACCATCGGCACCGCCCTCCTGGCCGTCTGCGCACCGATCGTGGTCCAGTTCGCCGTCAGCCTCGGAGCCCCCAGCTACTTCGCCATCATGATCCTGGCCCTGCTGGCCGTCACCGCCGTCCTGGGCTCGTCCCGGCTCCGCGGCTTCGCCTCGCTGGCACTCGGCCTCGCGATCGGCCTGGTGGGCATCGACTCCGTCACCGGCCAGCGCCGCCTGACCTTCGGCCAGCCGCTGCTCGCGGACGGGCTGGACATCGTGGTAGTGGCAGTGGCCATCTTCGCGGTGGGCGAAGCCCTCTGGGTTGCCGCCCACCTGCGCCGCACGCCGCTGCATGCCATTCCGGTGGGGCAGCCCTGGATGGGCAAGTCCGACTGGAAGCGCTCCTGGAAGCCGTGGCTGCGCGGCACCGCCTTCGGCTTCCCCTTCGGCGCGCTGCCGGCCGGTGGCGCCGAGATCCCCACGTTCCTGTCCTATGTCACGGAGAAGCGCCTCAGCAAACACCCCGAAGAGTTCGGCAAGGGTGCCATTGAAGGTGTCGCCGGCCCCGAGGCTGCCAACAACGCTGCCGCCGCCGGCACCCTGACCCCCATGCTGGCGCTGGGCCTTCCCACCAACGCCACCGCCGCGGTGATGCTCGCCGCTTTCACGTCCTACGGCATCCAGCCGGGCCCGCAGCTCTTCAGCAGCCAGGGTCCCCTCGTGTGGGCCCTGATCGCGAGCCTGTTCATCGGCAACCTGCTGCTCCTGCTGATTAACCTGCCGCTGGCACCGATGTGGGCGAAACTCCTGCAGCTCCCCCGGCCGTACCTGTACGCGGGCATCCTCTTCTTCGCCACGCTGGGCGCCTATTCGGTGAACCTGCAGGCGTTCGACCTGGTGATCCTGCTGGTGCTCGGCGTCCTCGGGTTCATGATGCGGCGCTTCGGCCTGCCCGTGTTGCCGCTCATCCTCGGCGTGATCCTTGGCCCGCGCATTGAGGGCCAGCTCCGGAAGACGCTGCAGCTCAGCGCCGGTGACCCCGCCGGCCTCTTCAGCGAGCCGATCGCCGTCGTTGTCTACATCCTCGTGGGACTCATCCTGCTGTGGCCGCTGGTCTTCAAGCTGGTCAAGCGGAACGGTCCGGCGCGCAAGCCGCTGCTTCCTGCCAATTCCGGCGCTCCCGAACCGACGGACGTTGGCTGACCGGTCCCGGACACCCTCTCCGGACCATGCCCCGTACGCAACAAGACCTACAGAAAAGAGAACCAGCCATGACCATCGTGGTGGGATACGTCCCGACGCCCGAGGGTGAAGCAGCCCTGACGCAGGCCATTACCGAAGCCCGCAAGAACAACACCAAGCTGCTGGTTATCAACTCCTCCAAGGGCGATGCCCTGGTGGACAACCGCTACGCCCAGGAGCCGGAGATCCAGAGCATTGAGGACCGGCTCGCCACCCAGGGCATCGACCACGTGATCAAGCAGCCGGTCCGTGGCCACGATGCCGCCGCCGAGGTCCTGGATGCCGCGGAGGAGAACAATGCCGAATTGATTGTGATCGGGCTGCGGCGCCGGACACCGGTGGGCAAGTTGATCATGGGCAGCGTGTCCCAGCGGATCCTGCTCGAAGCCGACTGCCCGGTCCTGGCAGTGAAGGCCTAGCTGGACTGAAGCTGTCCCTGCGGCGCCGGCTTCGCGGGCGCCGCGCTTGCCGGACGTGCGCGGTAAAGTTCCTGGCGCTGGCGCCCCAGGCCCTCAACTTCAACCTCCACCACGTCGCCCGGCCGCAGGTATGGGAAGCGGCCGCTCAGTGCAACACCTTCTGGAGTCCCGGTGATGATCACATCACCGGGCTCCAGCCGCATGTACTGGCTGCAGTGGTGCACCAGGGTGGCAGCGTCGAAAATCAGCCCGGCAGTGGACGAGTCCTGCCGGGCTTCGCCGTTCACCCAGCTGCGCAGGCGCAGGTTGCCGCCGTCGATCTCCCCGGATGGAACAAGCCACGGGCCGAGCGGCGTGGAGCCGGGCAAGGACTTGCCCTTGGTCCATTGACCGGCCGCACCGGGAATCTGGTACTCACGCTCGGAGAAGTCGTTGGCGGTGACATAGCCAGCGATGCAGTCCTGGGCCGCCTCCACGGACGGCAGGTAGCTGGCCTCCGCCCCGATCACGATGCCCAGCTCCACCTCCCAGTCGTATTTGTGGGAGTGCGGCGGAACCGGGGCGGGGTCATAGGGGCCGGTCACGGTATTCGCCGGCTTGAGGAACACCACGGGAATCTCCGGCGGCGCCGAACCGGACTCGGCCGCGTGCGCGGCGTAGTTCATGCCAATACCAACCACTGCTCCCGGGCGGACTACCGGAGCACCGATGCGGAGGCCTGCAGCGCCTTCAAGGACCGGCAACGTGCCGGCTTCGAGGGCTTCGCGTACTTTAGCCAGCCCTCCCCCGGCGAGGAAGGCGCCGTCAACGTCCCCAGTCAGGGGCAGCAGGCTGAAGTACTCTTCATCTCCGGCGGCGGACCGTGCCAGAACGGCGGGCTGTTCCTTGCCGATGTCCCCGAGGCGCATGATTTTCATACAGGATTTCCTTCTCTTCGCATCCGGCCTAATCCGGTTGATGATGGCTTACCACTATGGTGTCCGACACAGGAGGACCTTCGCCACTGCGCCGATTGTGACTGGGCCGGCAGCGGCAAGACCACGCGCTGCGGCCCGGACGATCGATGTTACATAGGGCAGTCATCTGACATTTGAAGCGCTCGTCGGTAGAATGGGCAGGCCCTGGGGGACGAAGAAACTGAAGTTCAGTACATGTCTACAGCCACTATGGAACGCCGTCCGGCTGCTTCCGCTTCCACGGAGGGGCCGCTGAACCGCTCCATCGATCTGGAGTTTTACACGGCAGGCGAAATGCACGCAGGCCTGGAAGAGGCAGTCGCAGAACTGATCGAGGTGGCCGCCAAGGACGCCTCCTGCGGCATCCTCGTCACCCGGCTTCGTCCGGGACGCTACACCGTGGCACTGGATGAATCGGTACCGTTCGGCGAAACCTACGAGGCCATCGCCGCCTGAATTTGTCCGGCGGACGCCTGGCCGGCGACCAAACAAGAGTCCCCGCACTGCATCAGGCAGCGCGGGGACTCGTGTTTGTCCTGGAAATACGTCAGCCGCGGCGTACCTGCACGCCGTCGGACTTCAAAAAGAGCTGCTTCTCAGTCGGACCAGCCGGCACGAGCCACAGAACGTTTCCGCTCTGCGACACTTCTTCCACCTCCCCGGTGGCTACCACATGCGCCTGCTTGATGATTTCGACGCGCTCCCCGGCCCGGAGGCTCCTCCAGTCGGAAACAGCGGCGGAATGGGCATTGCGCCTCGATAGGACTGCCCCACGTGCTTTCATGTGAACTTCTACCCCTTTGTATATGTTCGTGCGCCACAGCTTCGTTGATGTGACTTTTGCTACACCTTCAGTTCTACTACACTCCCCGTCCGCCCGATGACCGTGTCGGCGGAAATTTCACCAGGCGGACGGATTGCGCTTCTTTCCGAAGATTCTTCTCTCCTAGGCGAGGACGCCGACGGCGGATTCGGCCGCCCTGCGCACCTCACCTGCGTCGACGAGCTGGTCAGCCGCCTCCAGTTCGGGCGAAAGGAACCGGTCGGTCCCCGGCCCGTCCACCTTTTCGCGGAGGGCCGCGACGACGGCGGCGCCCGCCGGCCCCGGAGTCAGTACGCCGCCCGAAAGCTGCGTGCGGATATCCAAGGCCCGGGCTGAGGTCACCAGCTCAATGGCCAGTACCCGGCGGAGGTTCTCCACTGCCTTGCGCAGTTTGCGTGCCGCGTGCCAGCCCATGGAGACGTGGTCTTCCTGCATGGCCGAACTCGGGATGGAGTCCACGGACGCCGGGACTGCCAGCCGCTTGTTGTCGGACACCAGCCCTGCCTGGGTGTACTGGGCAATCATCAGGCCCGAATCCACTCCCGGGTCAGCAGCAAGGAAGGCGGGAAGGCCGTGGGAGCGGGCCGGATCCAGCATCCGGTCCGTCCGCCGCTCAGCGATCGAGCTCAGGTCGGCGACGGCGATGGCCAGGAAATCCAGGACATACGCCACGGGGGCACCATGGAAGTTGCCGTTCGAGCTCACCCGGCCGTCCGGCAGGACCACCGGGTTGTCGATGGCGGCAGCCAGTTCGCGCGATGCCACCAGTGCCGCGTGGTCCACGGTGTCGCGGACGGCGCCGGCCACCTGCGGGGCACAGCGGAGCGAATAGGCGTCCTGCACCCGCGAGTCCCCTACCTTGTGGGAGGCCACGATCGGCGAATCCGACAGCACGCGCAGCATGTTGCCCGCGCTGGCCGCCTGTCCCGGGTGGGGACGGAGGGCGGCATGGAGCTCGGGCAGGAACACCTGGTCCGTACCCAGCAGCGCTTCGACGCTGAGTGCGGCGGTGATGTCCGCCGTCGTCAGCAGCTGGCGAAGGTCGGCGATGGCCATCAGGAGCATACCCAGCATGCCCTCCGTGCCGTTCACCAGGGCCAGGCCTTCCTTTTCGGCGAGGGTGACGGGTTCGATGCCGTGTTCGGCGAGCAGCTCAGCAACGGTGCGCTGGCCGGCGGCGCCGTACGTCACGCCGTCGGGCCCTTCCGCCTCGCCTTCGCCCATCAGGACCAGGGCGCAGTGGGACAGCGGGGCGAGGTCGCCCGAGCAGCCGAGTGATCCGAACTCGCGGACCACGGGAGTGATGCCTGCGTTGAGGACGTCCACCATGGTCTGCAGGACCACCGGGCGGACGCCCGTGCGGCCGGAGGCGAGGGTCTTGGCGCGCAGGAACATGATGCCGCGCACCACTTCACGTTCCACGGCCGGGCCCATTCCGGCGGCGTGGCTGCGGATCAGGCTTTTCTGGAGCTGGGTGCGCAGTTCGTTGGGGATGTGGCGGTTGGCGAGGGCGCCGAAGCCGGTGGAGATGCCGTAGGCCGGGACGTCGCTGGAGGCGAGGTCATCGATGTGGGCGCGGACCTTGGCGACCGTTTCCAGGGCATCCGGGGAAATGGTGACCTTGGCGTTGTGGCGTGCGACGGCGACAACGTCCTCGGGCGTGACGCCGCTGGAGCCGAGGGTGACGGTGAGCGGTTCGTGGGTTGTGAGAGTCACTTGTGGTTCCTACTTCTCGTTCATCGGGATGCGGACGCCGCGTTCTTTGGCGACGTCGAGGGCGCGGTCGTAGCCGGCGTCGGCGTGGCGGATAACACCCATGCCGGGGTCGTTGGTGAGGAGGCGTTCGAGTTTCTGCGCGGCAAGCTCGGTGCCGTCGGCAACGGAGACCTGGCCGGCGTGGATGGACCGGCCGATGCCGACGCCGCCGCCGTGGTGCAGGGAGACCCAGGTAGCGCCGGAGGCGGTGTTAAGCAGGGCGTTGAGCATGGGCCAGTCGGCAATGGCGTCCGAACCGTCGGCCATGGCCTCGGTTTCCCGGTACGGGGAGGCGACGGAACCGGAGTCCAAATGGTCGCGGCCGATCACGATGGGGGCCTTGACCTTGCCTTCCTTGACGAGCTGGTTGAACAGCAGACCGGCCTTGGCCCGTTCCCCGTAGCCGAGCCAGCAGATGCGTGCCGGCAGGCCTTCGAACTCGACGCGTTCCTGGGCGGCGTCGATCCAGCGGTGCAGGTGCTTGTTCTCGGGGAACAGTTCCTTGATGGCCTCATCGGTGACGCGGATGTCTTCCGGGTCCCCGGACAGGGCCACCCAGCGGAACGGGCCCAGGCCCTCGCAGAACAGGGGCCGGATGTAGGCCGGAACAAAGCCAGGGAACTCGAACGCCCGGGTGTAGCCGCCCTTGCGCGCTTCGTCGCGGATGGAGTTGCCGTAGTCGAAGACCTCGGCGCCGGCGTCCTGGAATTCCACCATGGCCTGGACGTGGCGTGCCATCGAGGCCTGGGCCTTCTTGGTGAAGCCCTCGGGATCGGCCTCGGCCTCGCGGTGCCACTCGGCCACCGTGATGCCCTCGGGCAGGTAGGACAGCGGATCGTGGGCGGAGGTCTGGTCGGTGACGATGTCCACGGTGAGTTCGCCGGCCCTGTGGCGGCGCAGGATTTCGGGGAAGACCTCGGCGGCGTTGCCGACGTAGCCCACGGACCAGCCGCGGCGCTCTTCCTTGGCCTTCAGGACCTTGGCAATGGCGGCGTCGAGGTCGGTTTCCACTTCATCGAGGTAGCGCTTGCCCGCGCGGCGGCGCAGGCGGGTCTCGTCGACATCGACAATCAGGCAGGCGCCCTCGTTCAGGGTGACGGCCAGCGGCTGGGCGCCGCCCATGCCGCCGCAGCCGCCGGTGAGGGTAAGGGTGCCGGCGAGGGTGCCGTTTTCGTCGCCGGTGAGCTTGCGGGCGATCGCGGCGAAGGTTTCGAAGGTGCCCTGCAGGATGCCCTGGGTGCCGATATAGATCCAGGACCCGGCAGTCATCTGTCCGTACATCATCAGGCCTTCGGCCTCAAGCCGGCGGAACTCGGGCCAGGTGGCCCAGTCGCCCACGAGGTTGGAGTTGGCCAGCAGCACGCGCGGGGCCCACTCGTTGGTGCGGAAGACACCTACGGGCTTGCCGGACTGGACCAGGAGGGTCTCGTCCTTCTCCATGGTTTCCAGGGTGCGGGTGATGGCGTCGAAGGCGGCCCAGGACCGGACGGCGCGGCCGGTGCCGCCGTAAACCACCAGATCGTCCGGGCGTTCGGCCACCTCCGGGTCAAGGTTGTTCATCAGCATCCGCAGCGGGGCTTCGGTCTGCCAGGACTTGGCGGTGAGCTCAGTGCCGCGGGCAGCTTTGACCGGGCGGGCACCGGTGGTGAAATCGGCGGGTGCCATGATGGCTCCTTTTCGTTGGTGTCTGTGATGTGAAAGAAGTTCTGTATCAACTAAAGCCCTTGGCGGGAGGGCTTTACAGGGGTTTTGGGAGGGTGCTGTCCGGCATTCCAGACGCTCCCGCCCCTCCCGTTGCGCCATCACTTTTGGTTGCCAAAAGCCCCGGTTGGGGACAAAAAGTGATGGCACAAATGCGGGGGCGGCTACTTGACGGGGCGGCCGTGGAGCCGGAGTGAGAGTTCGTCGGCAACTTTTTGCACCCGGCCGGCCAGGACCGGCCATTCCTCCACCGGCAACTTGTCCTCGAGGAACGTCACGGCGACTGCCGCCGTCGGCCATCCCAGGTGATCCGTTACGGCGGCCGCGATGGAGCCGAAACCTGGAGTTACCTCTCCGTGTTCCGTGGCGTAGCCGCGCTGCCGGACCTGGTCCAGGTGGGAGGACAGCGCCGAGTACTTCATGATGGCGCCCTCCACCTCGTGCCGGGCCGAGAAGGCGGCGGCATTCGGGTACAGGGCGCGTACCTGGGACTTGGGCAGCGCGGCAAGGATCGCGCGCCCGCTGGCGGTGAGATGGCTGGGGAGCCGGACGCCGACGTCGGTCACCAGGGACGGCCGGTTCTTGGCCCGTTCCTCGACAATATAGAGCACGTCGCGTCCATGCAGGACCGCCAGGTGGGCGCTCTCGCCGAGCGCATCCACCAGGCTGGCGAGCAGCGGCCGGCCCAGCCGGGACAACGGTTCCTGGCGGGAGTAGGCGGAACTGAGCTCAAAAGCACTGATTCCGAGCCCGTACCGCTGCTCCTCGTGCAGATGAAGCACGAAGCCATTGGCCTCCATCACACCGAGCAGGTGGTAGACGCTGGACCTGGGCAGGCCCAGGGTCGAGGCAATTTGCGACGCCGCCATCGGGCCGCGCCGGGAGGCCAACAGTTTGAGGATGCGGAGCGTGTTCTCGGCAGCGGGGACCTTCGACGCCAGTTTGGAGGCCGCTTTTGAGGCCGCTTTTGATTCGTTGCCGGCCTCCGGCCTCGCTTCGGTGGCTAACACCGGAACCTCCTTTTTGTTGGCGGTACATCCCGTAGCTATCCGGGATCCCGTACTTAAGCTTGCGCCCTCCTCCGGCTTGCAAGCCTCATGAAAACACGCCTGCTGTCTGCGATACGAGACAGGCGTGAGCATACTGCCCCGCTTCTGCGCCGGCCAAGGCTGGCTCGCGGTTCGGTAGAGTCCCGCTATGGACCAAAAAGAGACGCTTCACCGTTATCTTCGGGCCAGGCGGGACGACCTGCTCGGCAAACTGGACGGCCTCAGCGAGTACGACGTCCGCCGGCCGCTTACACCTACCGGAACCAACCTGCTGGGCCTGGTCAAACATGTGGCCAGCGTGGAGGTGGACTATTTCGGGGTGGTGTTTGGGCGCCCCAGCGGGCGGCACCTTCCCTGGCTGGACGACGGCGCAGTCCCGGACGCGGACATGTGGGCGACCGCGGCCGAGTCCCGCGAGGACATCGTCGAGCTGCACCACTTCGCCGCCGCACATAGCGACGCGACCATCGAGGCATTGCCCGCTGACGCCCCTGGCGTGGTCCCGTGGTGGCCGGAAGAGCGGCGCAACGTCACCCTGCACCAGATACTGGTCCATATGGTTGCCGAACGCTCCCATCACCTGGGCCACGCAGACATCCTGCGCGAACTCATCGACGGCAGTGCCGGGCAGCGCCCCGGCGATCCGAACCTCACTCGGCGAAGTCCTGAAGAATGGGCTGCCCACCGTGCCGCCATAGAAGCTGCGGCGAGGCAGGCATGAGCACCTTCAGAGCCGAACCACAACCTTGCCGCGCGCCCGCCCCTCGCGGAGGTACTGGATGGCGGCCGGCGCTTCGGCAAGGGGAAAGACCTTGTCCACCACAGGTTTGACGCTTCCCGCCTCGATCAGCGATGCAAGGGCCTCGAGATCCAGGTGTGTTTCCTTGGCGACAAGCCCCTTGAGCTTCCGGCCGGAAAACAGTGCGGCCAGCGGCGCAACCAGGGACCGCTGAAACCCGCCGGTCAGTTTTCCGCCACCTTCGCCGCCGATGATCACCAGCGTGCCCTTGGGTACGAGCAGCCGGCGCAGGAGTGACAGCGGCCGGTTGCCGGCCGTGTCCAGGATGACGTCGTACAGCTTCCCGGCGCCCGCAATATTGGTCGTCCTGTAGTCAATGACGGCATCCGCCCCAAGGGAACGGACCAGGTCAACCTTGCCGGTGCTGCATACCCCTGTCACCTCCGCTCCGAAGGCTTTGGCCAGCTGGACCGCGAAGGACCCCACTCCCCCGCCCGCGCCAAGGATCAGCACCTTCTGGCCGACAGTGACCTGGCCGGCGTCGCGGACAGCCTGCAGGGCCGTGACGCCTGAGATCGGCGAAGCCGCGGCTTCTTCGAAAGACAGGCTTGCGGGTTTTCGGGCCAGCTTGTCCTCCTTCGCGCAGACGTATTCGGCAAAGGACCCGTCGCAGGTTCCAAACACCTCGTCCCCCACGGCAAAACGTGTCGCTCCGGGCACTACCGCCTCCACCACGCCGGCCACTTCCCGGCCCCGGACCGGAACCTTCGGCTTCTTCAACCCGTAGCCAAACAGCCGGACCAGATACGGCAGCCCCGTCATCAGGTGCCAGACACCCTGGTCGACGCCGGCCGCCCGCACCCGGATCAGCACCTCGCCGGTGCGGGGCTCAGGCCGGGCAATCTCCCGCAGCTCCAGCACGTCCGCCGATCCATAAACGTCCTGCACGATTGCTTTCATCATCGAACTCCTTCGGGCTGGTGGTACGGGGGCACAACAACCTCATCCGTCCGGCTACCGGCGGCCCCTCAAGGTAAGGAAAAGCCGTGGTCGAGTCAAGGGTCCCCCTCCGAACCGAAAACGCAGCGGTCCACCGTTCAATCTGAAATGAAAGACACCAAGCCCCCGTGAGGCTCATCACGTCGCCCGCGGAAGTGGTCTGCTGGTTACCGGCCCACCTCCCAAAGACGAGAAGGTATTTGTATGCAACAAGCACCAAGCCCAACCCGGAACGAAAGTCCGGCCGCACAACAAACCGCATCAGCCGCCGTCGGAAGCGTCCTGAACCGCGGGCTGAATGTGCGCCATATCCGGTTCATGGCCCTGGGTTCGGCGATCGGCACGGGCCTCTTCTACGGGTCGGCCTCCGCAATCCAAAAGGCCGGCCCCGCCGTCCTGCTGGCCTACATCATCGGCGGCGCAGCCGTGTTCATGGTGATGCGCGCCCTCGGCGAAATGGCCGTCCGGCACCCGGTTTCCGGCTCATTCGGCCAGTACGCCAGCCGCTACCTGGGCCCGCTGGCCGGCTTTGTGACCGGCTGGACCTACGTCTTCGAAATGGCCATCGTGGCCATCGCGGACGTCACGGCCTTCAGCATCTACATGGGCTTCTGGTTTCCGCAAGTGGAGCGCTGGATCTGGATCCTTGCCATCATCTTCTTCCTGGCCGCCCTGAACCTGCTCAGCGTCAAGGTCTTCGGCGAACTGGAGTTCTGGTTCTCGCTCATCAAGGTGGCGGCCATCATCGCCATGATCGCCGGCGGCGCAGCCATCATCGTGTTCGGCTTCCAGGCCGACGGCTCCACTGTCGCTCCCGGCCTGGGCAACCTCGTGGAGCACGGCGGGTTCTTCCCGTTCGGCTTCGAAGGGCTCCTCGCCTCCTTCGCCGTGGTGATGTTCGCCTTCGGCGGGATCGAGACCCTCGGCATCACCGCCGGCGAGGCGGCCGACCCGAAAAAGGTCATCCCCAAGGCGGTCAACACCGTCCCCGTGCGCGTCCTGCTGTTCTACGTCCTCACCCTGGGCGTGCTCATGAGCCTCTTTCCGTGGAACGAGATCGGCAGCAACGGCAGCCCCTTCGTCCAGATCTTCAGCGGCCTGGGCATCCCCGCGGCCCCGCACATCCTGAACGCCGTGGTGATCACCGCCGCGCTCTCCGCCATTAACAGCGACATCTTTGGCGCCGGCCGCATCCTCTTCGGCCTCTCCCGCCAAGGCCACGCCCCGGCCGCCTTCGGCAAGGTGTCCCGGCACGGGGTGCCCTGGATGACGGTGGTGATGATGGCGGGCATCCTCCTGGTGGGTGTGGTCCTGAACGCCGTCATCCCCGAGGACGTCTTTATCCTCATCGCCTCGATCGCGACGTTCGCCACGGTCTGGGTCTGGGTGATGATCCTCGCTTCCCACGTGGCCATGAAGCGGGAAATTGCCCAACGCGGACTGCCGGCGTCGGAATTCCCTTCGCCGTGGTGGCCTGCCGCATCGATCCTCACCATTTCCTTTATGGCGCTGGTGATCGCCGTCCTCGGCGCCTTCGAAGACACCCGGATCGCCTTGTATGTTGGCGGAGCCTGGCTGGTGCTCCTCATCCTCGCGTACCGTTTGTGGATCAAGGGTGACGGACGACGGCGGGCCGAGCTTGTGGACGAAACATCACCGCTGCCGGTGGTTGCTTCAGCCGAAGTCGCCGCCGACCGCAGCCGCGGCTGAGCACGCAGGACCAGGTAGCGCCAGGCGATGCCTGGCGCACCCTGCCGGGGCTAAACTCAGGCATGGTTCCACTGTCCAACCTGCTTGCCTTTGCCCTTACCGCCGTGATCCTCATCGCCGTGCCGGGGCCCAGCGTCCTGTTCGTGATCGGCCGTTCCCTTGCCCTCGGCTGGAAGGGCGGTGTCCTCACCGTGCTGGGCAATGCCACCGGGCAGCTGGTGCAAGTGGCAGCGGTGGCGCTGGGTGTGGGAATTGTGGTGGCGCAGTCGGTGATCCTGTTCAGTGTGGTGAAACTGGCTGGTGCCGCCTACCTGGTCCACCTGGGCATTAAAGCTATCCGGCACAGGCGGGAGCAGCCCTCCGCCGAGAGCCGGCCCATGGACCCGCGGCCGCTGCGCCTGGTGGCCGAAGGCCTGGCCGTAGGCGCCACCAACCCCAAATCCGTGGTGTTCTTCGTAGCTGTCCTGCCGCAGTTTGTGGATTACTCGTCCGGGGCCATCGCATTCCAGTTGGCGCTGCTCGGGGTGTTGTTTGTCCTCATAGCACTGGTGTCAGACAGCCTCTGGGCCATCGCCGCGGGCTCCGCCCGGCATTGGTTTGCCCGCTCGCCCCGCCGGATTTCCGCCATGGAGGCAACCGGCGGGGCGCTGATGATTGGCCTTGGCGGCACCCTCGCACTGACGGGTACCAAGTCCTGATTTCCTGATTTGCCCGGCCCGGAAGGCCGGGCAAATCAGGAAAGCCGGCAATCAGGGAAGCTGCAGCCTAGGCAGTCGCAGCGGCAGCCCGCACAGCTTCGCCCAGTGACGTCGTCGGGCGGCCGATCAGCGTGCGCAGGTCCCCGCTGCTGACCAGGAGGTCGCCCCGGGCAATCCCGAGATCGGAATCGGCGAGGATATCCGCGAATGCCTCCGGCACGCCGAAACCGGCCAGCATTCCGGCATATTCCTGGGCCGGGAGGTCCTGGTAGGCGACATGCTTTCCTGCGGCAGCGGTGATCTCGGCGGCCAGCTCAGCCATGGTGAACGGCTCGTCGCCACCGAGTTCGTAGATCTTGCCTGCCTGGTCATCGGCAACCAGGACGGCGGCAGCCGCGTGGGCATAGTCCGCGCGCGACGCTGCACTGACGCGGCCTTCGCCTGCACTTCCGGCGATGGCACCCTGGGCAAGCGTGCCGGGCAGCTGCTCGGTGTAGTTCTCCAGGTACCAGCCGTTACGCAGGAGGACAAAAGGAACACCGGATTCCCGCAGAATGGCTTCCGTGGCCTGGTGCTCCCCGGCCAGCTTCATTGATGTGGTGTCCGCGTTGGCGATGCTGGTGTAGGCAAGCAGTTCAACACCTTCGGCCTTTGCGGCTTCAATCACAATGCGGTGCTGCTCCACCCGCTGGCCCACCTCGCTGCCGGAAATGAGGAGGACCTTGGAGGCACCCTTCAGGGCCTGGGCCACGGAGGCGGGATCAGCGTAATCCATGCCCTTTACCTGGACACCGCGCTCCGCGAAGTCTGCGAGCTTTTCAAGGGAGCGCCCGGTGGCCACGATCTCCTGCGTGGGAACATTGCGCTCCAGCAGTGCCTCGACTACGTGGCGGCCCAGTTTGCCGGTTGCGCCGGTGACGACGATGCTCATGAAATTTCCTTCCGTTGGGGTTGTTCATGGAGCACAACCACGACACCTTCCCGATACTTCCCGAAAGAGAGTACGCACTTTCAGGTAAGGTACTGGTATGAAAGTAAGTATCTCCGCTACTGCCCTTTCCGCACCCCTTCCCGTCGCGCTTGCCGACGGCGTGTTCCCGGCCGGGTGCCCCAGCCGGACGGTCCTGGACCATATCACCAGCAAATGGGGCGTACTGATCCTGCTGGCGTTGTCCGAAGGTGAGCAGCGGTGGAGTGAGCTGCGGCGGCGGGCCGAGGGCGTCAGCGAGAAGATGCTGGCCCAGACCCTCAAGACGCTCGAGCGTGACGGCCTGGTCAGCCGAAAAGCGCAGCCCGTCATTCCGCCGCGGGTGGATTACAGCCTGACCGAGCGCGGCTACGAACTGAGCGCACTGCTGGTTCCGCTGGTGGCGTGGGCATTCGAGAACGCGGAAGAAATAGTCAACGGCCCCCGCTGACCGGGCACGATCCGCTGGCGCCCCGGGGGAGAACCCAAGCAAGTAATCCCGCCTGGAAAAAGCGGGTACATGTTACTGGTGTGACTGGTGTGAATAGCGCATAGCTTTGGCGTAAGGTGCCAACCGGAATGGGAGGGCCGCCCTCTGCTGGGAGCGTTCCGGATAACCTGCACCGCCAGTGGGTGGCTTCGCTGCCGCCCGCGAGGAGTTGGTACGTATGGTGAAAACTTATGTCCCCGACCCGGCCGGCATGGGCCAGCCCATCAGTCTTGCCACTGCCGCGGTAAAAGCGTGGGACCGGGCAAGGACCGCCCTCACCCCGCGGTCCCCGTTCAAGATCGGCGATGCAGTGGTGGGGGATGATCCCTTTAGTGGCCGGCGCGAGGGGATCGTGGTGCTCCGGCAACGCAACTCCGTAGGCGTGAAAACCGCCCACGGAGTGGTGTTCTACGATCACCGCCAAGTGCGGCAGCTGGACTGAGCTGCCGCTGAGGTGTTGCTGCCGGCGGGTGTTGCCCGCCGGCAGATGCTACCGGGCCGACCAGCCGCCGTCCATCGTGTAACTGGCGCCGGTAACCATGCCGGCGTGGCCGGAAGCAAGCCAGGCGACCAGGGACGCAACCTCCTCGGGCTCCACCAGGCGCTTGATGGCAGACTCGGTGAGCATCACTTTGGCCAGCACCTCGGATTCGGGGATGCCGTGTACCTGGGCCTGGTCCGCAATCTGCTTCTCCACCAGCGCCGTCCGGACGTAGCCGGGGTTGATGCAGTTGGACGTGACTCCGTGCCCGCCGCCTTCGAGCGCCGTCACCTTGCTCAACCCTTCCAGGCCGTGCTTGGCGGCAACGTATGCGCTCTTGAACGGAGAGGCCCGGATCCCGTGCACCGAGGACAGGTTGATGATCCGCCCGAAGCCGTTGCTGTACATGTGCGGCAGGGCCGCTCGAATCAGCAGGAACGGAGCCTCCAGCATCAGGGCGATGATCCGGCGGAACTGCACGGGATCAAACTCCTCAATGGGGCTGATGCGCTGGATCCCGGCGTTGTTCACCAGGATGTCGCAATCCAGGCTCAGGGTGGCGAGCGAGTCCACGTCCAGCAGGTCAACAGTCCAGGAGGTGCCGCCCACCTCGTCGGCGAGCGCGGCGGCTCCGGCGGCATCGACGTCGGCCACCACCACTTTCGCTCCACGTGCCGCCAGCTCGCGGACACACGCGGCGCCGATTCCGCTGGCTCCCCCGGTGACCAGGGCCTTGCGGCCATTCAACATGTTGTTGTCCATTGCAGTTCCCTTGCGATTGTCCATCGGAAGTCTCCAGCTGCCCAGGCAGCTTAGCGGGTCCTGGCGGGGAGCAGGCCTTCGCGGGCGGCGTCGGCCTTGTCCACTTCCTCCAGGGCGATGCCCTTGGTTTCCCGCAGGCTCAGCACTGCCACCGCGGTGATGGCGCAGGCCACCACCAGGTAGATGGCGGTGGGCACCCAGGACCCGGTGTCCTTCAGCCACTGGGTGGCAAGCAGCGGTGCGAGCGAGCCGGCGAAGATGGAGGTCACCTGGGAGCCGAGCGAGACGCCGGAGTAGCGCATGCGGGTGGGGAACAGTTCAGCCATGATGGCCGGCTGACCGGCGTACATAAAGGCGTGGAGGCAGAGCCCGATGGTCACGGCCGCCACGATCACCACCGGGCTGCGGGTATCAAACATCGGGAAGGCGAAGAAGGGCCAGGCCGCGCCGGACACCGCGCCGAACAAGTACACCGGCTTGCGTCCGAATTTGTCCGCCAGGCGCCCCACCTGCGGGATCACCAGGAAGTGGATGACGTGGGCGATCAGGAGGGCCAGCAGGAGCGAGGAGGTGTCGTACTTGTGGACGGTCTTGAGGTAGACGATCGCGAAGCTGACCACCAGGTAGTACATGATGTTTTCGGCGAAGCGCAGGCCCATGGCCTGGAAGATGCCCTTGGGGTACTTGCGGACCACTTCGAACACGCCGTAGCTGACGGCCTGTTCCTTCTCCACCAGCGCCTTGGCCTCCAGGAAGATGGGGGCTTCGGTGACGTGGGTGCGGATGTAGTAGCCAACGAACACGATCACCGCGGACAGCCAGAACGCCACGCGCCAGCCCCAGCCAAGGAACGCCTCGCTGCTGAGGGTTGTGGACATGATGAACAGCACCAGGGTGGCCAGCAGGTTGCCCACCGGCACGGCGGCCTGCGGCCAGCTGGACCAGAAGGCGCGTGACTTGTTGGGGCTGTGCTCGGCCACCAGCAGCACCGCTCCGCCCCATTCGCCGCCGAGGGCAAAGCCCTGGATGAAGCGCAGTGCCACGAGCAGGGCCGGTGCGAGGTAGCCCATATCGGCGAAGCCGGGCAGGCAGCCCATCAGGAACGTTGCCACACCCACAATCACAATGGTGAGCTGCAGCGTGGGCTTGCGGCCCAGTTTGTCGCCAATCTGGCCGAACACAATCCCGCCCAGGGGCCGCGCCACGAAGCCGACGGCGTAGGTAAGGAAGGCCTGGATAATGCCGTCCAGTTCGTTCCCGGTGGCCGGGAAGAAGTACTTGCCGAACACCAGGGTGGCGGCGGTGGCGTAGAGGAAGAACTCGTACCACTCCACTACCGTGCCCACCATTGAGGCGGCCACGATTTTCTTTAGTCCGGATCCTTTGGATGCAGGTCCGGCAGTATTGTCCGCCGGGCGTTGTTCAACGCTCATGGGGTTTCTCCTAAGTGTCCACGGTGACACGTGCTGTGATCTCCAGCACCTGAATGGCTCCCCTGAGTATTGCTGCACAAACAATCAGCTTCAATAGCCAAACCGGCACCAAGTATGTGCAGAATTGCAGATATGAAAGCCAACCCTGATGACTTGCTGGTCCTTTTGGCGGTGTCCCGTTCCGCAAAATTTACGACGGCGGCGCAGGCCCTGGGCCTCAACCACACCACCGTCTCACGCAGGATAGCCGCGTTGGAGAAGGCGCTCGGCGGCCGCGTCCTTGCACGGGCCACCGGCGGCTGGGAGCTGACGGACCTCGGCGCCCAGGCGGTGCAGGTGGCCGAACAGGTGGAAGCGGTGGTGGGCACCCTGGGAGCTGGAGGCCAGGCACCCGACCCGATTACCGGCGTCGTCCGCATGACAGCCACGGACGGGTTCAGTGCCTACATTGCCGCCCCGGCTGTAGCCCGGCTGCGGCGTGACCACCCGGGCCTCAGCGTGGAGGTGGTGACCATGACCCGGCGGGCGCTGCAGCAGCGCTCGGGACTGGACATCGAGGTGGTGGTGGGCGAACCTCAGGTGCACCGGGCCGAGGCGTTGCGGCTGGGCGACTACATGCTGGGAATGTACGCCTCCCGGGCCTACCTGGCCGAACACGGAACCCCGGCCACCGTGGCCGAACTCAACGAGCACCCGCTGGTCTACTTTGTGGACTCCATGCTGCAGGTGGACGACCTGGATGCGCCCCGCCGGCTGGTGCCCGCCATGCGCGACGGCCTGACCTCCACCAACGTCTTTGTCCACGTGGAAGCAACCCGCGCCGGTGCCGGGATCGGTTTCCTGCCCTGCTTTATGGGCGATCTTCACGGGGACCTGGTGCGCCTGCTGCCCGCCGAAATCGCCGAACTGTTGCCGTACTGGATGGTGCTGCGGCCGGACTCACTGCGCCGCCCGGCCGTGGCCGCCGTAGTCCAGGCGCTCCGCGAGCAGATGGCGGAGCACCGGGACTGGCTGCTGGGCAAGGGCAACTCCGCTGGTTGAGGCTGCAGAAACCTGGATTTCGACAAGCTCAATCACCGGGTGATAGCTCATTCGCCGGTTGACGGCTCAATCACCGGCAACCGGGTCGTGGCGGACTGGGGAGCCCGCGGCGAACGCCCGGACCTGGTCGTCGTCCCAGAGGTGGGCCGGGACGGCTCCGCCCAGGAGCCGGCGGTGCAGCTTGGGGTCGTCGCCAAAGGGGACGTCACTGCCGGCCATCACCATGTTTCCGTACCGGCGGCCCTTGAGCATGGCGGGGTCCGCGATGATCACCGTGTATTTGAAGGCGGCCGCGATGGTGGCGGCGTCCTCGCGGGCGTTCTTGAGGTCCGGCGCATCGCCGGAGTTCACCACGTAGAGTCCGCCCGGCGCCAGCACTCGTTTGGCATGGTCGGTGAACTCGGCCGTGGTCAGCGCCCGCGGGGTGAAGGCGCCGGCAAAAACGTCCCGGATGATGAAGTCCCGGGTGTCGGCGGTCAGGGTTTCGGTGACCTCGCGGGCCTCCCCCACCCGCAGGCGCAGCAGCGGCGCCTTGGGGAGGTCGAACCAGTCACGCACGTACTCCGCGAGCTTGCCATCCAGCTCCACCACCACCTGCCGGGCGTCCGGGTACACGGCATGGAAGTAGCGGGCCAGCGAGCAGGCCCCGCCGCCCAGGTGCAGGCCGCGCAGCTTCTGCTGCGTGCCGGAAACGCCGGACGGCGGCCAGCGCGACTCGATCAGGGCGGACATCCAGCGCATGTACTCGAAGTCCAGGAACAGCGGGTCCGCCAGGTCGATGTGGGAGCTCATGACGCCGTTGATCTTCAGGAGCCAGCCGGTGGAGTTGTCCTGGTCCGCGATCAGCTCGCAGTCCCCGGTGTCGATGTAATACACACCTTCAAAAGGTCCGCTCTGGCGGGAACCCGCGGGTACGTCAACCACTCCGGCTACCGCACGCATGCCGTTCCGGCCCCCTGACCTTCCGCGTTTAGCCATTACCCGTGCCGCGCTTCAGTCATGGTTCAACCTTAGTTGCCGCTCGATACAGCTGGCACCTTAGTTGCCGGGCACGGCCCCCTCGCCCTCCCGGATCCGTTTCACCACGGCAGTGGTGGACCGCTCAGCCACGTAGTCAAGGATGGCCACCCTGCCGCCGTATTCCTCCACGGCGGGCGTCTCGGCCAGCATTTCCGGACTGTAGTCCCCGCCCTTCGCGTACACCTCGGGCCGGAGCTGCCGGATGAGCGGTGCCGCCGTGGGGGTGTCAAACACTGTCACGTAGTCCACGCAGCTCAAGGCCGCCACCACCGCCGCACGGTCCGCCATGGAGTTGATGGGGCGGCCGGCACCCTTGAGTTTCCGTACGGAATCGTCGCTGTTCAGCGCCACCACCAGGACGTCGCCAAGCTGCTTGGCCTGGTTGAGGTAACGGGTGTGGCCGCTGTGCAGCACGTCGAAGCAGCCGTTAGTGAGCACAATCCTCTGGCCCTGCGACCGGTGCAGCTCCAGCTGCCGTTCCAGTTCGTCGGCGCCAAGGGCAGTGTCAGCAAACGCCTTCAGGTACCGGCTGAGCTGGCCCGTACTGCAGACGGAGGTTCCCGGCTGGTGCACCACCACGTCCGCGGCCGACTGGGCAAGGTCCAGGCTGGCCGTCAGCGGCAACCCGGCCGCGCGCGCAAGCGTCAGCGCCGCAACGAACGTATCCCCGGCACCGGACGCCTGCTTCTCGGCGGCCGGCCGCGCCCACGTACGGTGCGTGACGCCGTCGGGCCTTAACAGCACGGTGCCGTCCCGGTCCAGGGTGACCACCACGGCGTCCGCCCCGGTGGCTGCCAGCAACTCCTCCGAGTGCGCGCTGACAGCTTCCACCCGGTCCTGGCCGTCCGGAAGCCGCAGGTCCAGCATCCGGGCCGCTTCCTGCGCGTTGGGTGTCACCAGGTCCGGGCGCAGTGGTGCCCACGGGCGAGGATCATGGGAGTCGACCACCAGCAGCGGGCGGTCCACCAGTAAAACGGGCGTCTCCCCCAGCGCATCGATCAAACCTTTGTGGACAGGGCCGGAAAGCACGCCCTTGCCGTAGTCGCACACCAGCACCGCGTCCTGGCGTTCGACGGCGGCACGCACCGAAGCTGCCAGCGTCTCCAGCGCCTCGGCCGGCACCGCCTTGGCGGAGTCGTCGAGGCGGAGCATCACCTGGCCGCCGCTGCTGATCCGGATCTTGGTGGTGGTCACCATGTCCGGGTGGCTGTGGAGGTGGGTCACGTCGATGCCGGCCGCGACGAGCTGGCTGCGCAGGTCCTCGCCGGCCTCATCGGTTCCGACGATGCCTGCCACCGAAACCCTGGCTCCGAGGGCAGCCAGGTTCATGGCCGTATTGGCTGCCCCGCCGGGGACGGACTCCCGGACCTGGAGGTCCACCACCGGGGCGGGGGCTTCCCGGCACAGCCGCTCGATGCTGCCGCTCCACCAGCCATCCAGCATCAGGTCGCCGATCACCAGGACGGCGGGCTGCTCCGCTGCCAGCCGGCCGGGCAGCCACTCGGACAGCGCCCGCTGCGTGGACAAGTCCGCCACGGCAGGGTCCACGGGCAGGTTCTCGGGGTGCAGGCTCATGACTTGTCCTGTTCATCGGCTGCGGATTCAAGGCCGGGGCCATCAGGAGCAGCGCCCGAATTGTCCTTTGTCGATTCCGGCGGCGCGGCTATGTGCACCACTTTCACCCGGCTGAATTCGTCCAGGAGCTCCGGGCCGTAGCCAAAGCCGGCGCCGCTTTCGCCGCGCGGCTGGGCCGCACCGCCCGGGGCGCCGCCGAACACCTCGTTGATCTTTACCGTGCCTACCGGGAGCGCGGCCACTGCCTGCTGGATGTGGGCGATGTTGCCGCTCAGGACTGTGGCGGCGAGGCCGTACTTGCCGCTGCACGCGAGCCGCAGCCCGTCGTCGAACGATTCCACCACCTGCACCGGGGCAACAGGCCCGAAAGTTTCCTCGGTCATGATCTGCATCTTGTCGGTGCAGCCGAGCAGGACGGTGGCCGGGTAGAAGGAGCCCCGTCCGTCGGGAAGGGTACCGCCCTCCACCGCCCGTGCGCCCTGCCGCAATGCGTCGGCCACCTGGGCGTGGACCTCGTCCCGCATTCGGAGATCCACCAGCGGGGCAACCGTCCCGTTGTTGTTGCGCAGGGCCGCTTCCGTTTCCAGGGCAGCGCAGAACTCCGCTGCGATCTCCTGATGAACGTAGATCCGCTCCACAGCCACGCAGATCTGCCCGCTGTTGCTGAAGGCGCCGATTGCGGCCTGCCCGGCTGCCCACACGGGGTCCACGTCGCGGTCCACCAGCAGCGGATCATTGCCGCCGTTCTCCCGGATCACATGGGCGCCGGTCAGCACACCGGCCCTGGCGATCCGCGCACCGGCCGCGCTGGAGCCGACATGCGCGATGACGTCCACCCCGGACTGCGTCAGGAGTGCCCCGACGTTGGCGCCGCCGGACACCGTCTGGAACACGCCGGGCGGAAAGGCAGGAGCCAGGACTTCGCCCAGCGCCTCACCCAGCCGCGGACAACGCTCGCTCGGCTTGTGCACAGCGGTGTTGCCGGTCACCAGTGCAGCCCCGATCAGGCCGCACGCCACCGCCACCGGATCATTCCACGGTGTCAGGAGGGCAGCCACGCCGCGCGGCTCGGCCACCGTATAGTCGGCAGCGAGCCGGTTGCCGAGCAGGCTGTGGCCCCGGTGGACGGGTCCCAGTTCCGCGTACTGCTCCAGGGTGGAAACCCCTGCGCCGATGCCGGCGAGCGCCTCCTCCACCGGCCGGCCCGTTTCGCTGAAGTTGAGTTCGGCCAGTTCCGGCGCGGCTGCTTCAAGTGCTTTCGCCGCCTTCCGGAGGGCGGCGCCGCGTTCCCCCGGAGCAGTGGAGGCCCACTCAGCTGAAGCCCTCCGTGCCACTTCCACGGCATGGGTCACTGCAGCCGGTTCAGCTTCCGGCACGGTCCACAGGACGTCACCGGTCCTGGGGTTCAGGATGGTGATGCCAGTGCTATCCGTTGCTTCCGGTTGTGCCGTTTTGTCCTGCACAGTGGAGTTCTGAGCGGTGGCGTCCTGTGCGGTGGCGTCTTGTGCAGTGGTGTCTGTGGCGATGCTGGGCATGATGTTCCTCCCGTCGGTTCCGGCGTGGGTCGTCTTGGCCTTTAGGGCCAGGAGCCCTCTTCTTCATGGCAGATCAGCATTTCGCGGACCTCGCAGCCCTTGGGCTGGGACAACGCAAAGAGGATCGCCTGCGCCACGTTGTTGGGGTCGTTGAGTCGTGAATCGTCCTGCGGCTTGTACTGTTCCGTGCGGTCGTCGAAGAAGCGCGTCTTCATGCCGCCGGGAATCATGGTGGTCACGCCGATTTCGCCGCCGGTCTCCGCTGCGAGCGCATGGCTGAAGCCCACCACGCCGAACTTGGACGCGCAATAGGCGGTGGCGTCGGCCACGGCACGCTTGCCCAGCGTGGAGGCGACAGTCACCACCCGGCCGTGGGAGGACTTGAGGTAGGGCAGGGCCGCCCGCACCACGGAGACGGTGCCCATCAGGTTGACCCCGATCACTTTTTCCCATTCCGTGGCTTCGACGTCGGCCAGCTTGCCGCACCGGTCGATGCCGGCGGCCGTCACCACGGCTTCGAGCCCGCCCAGTGTTTCGGCGGCTTCCTTGACGGCGGCCTCCACGGCCAGGCGGTCCGCGACGTCCACTTCGAACGCCTTGACGGCGGACACGTTGCTGATGTCGCGGTCCAGCACCACGGGGGTGCCGCCTGCCTTCAGGACAGCGTCAACGACGGCGGCTCCCAGTCCGGAGGCACCTCCGGTCACAAGCACGCGTCCGGGTGATTTCACATCGGCAGTCATGGTGTTCCTTTCGATTGGGAATTCAAAAACTCTTTGGGGTAACCAGCTGACTTTTAGCGGGTCAGCTCACTTTGGCGAGGGCATCGGCCAGGCCGGTGGTGGAGCGTGCCGGGTGGTATGGGACCGTCAGGCAGCGTCCGCCCCAGCTCTCCACCAAGGGGGCCTCGGGCAGGCTGGCACCCTTGTAGTCGCCGCCTTTGACCCAGATGTCCGGGCGGAGGCGTTCCAGGGCGGCCTCCGGGGTGTCTTCGTCGAAGACCATCACGGCGTCCACGCATTCCATCGCGAGGAGCAGCTCGGCGCGGTCATGCTGGCCGATGATGGGCCGCTCCGGCCCCTTCAGCCGCCGCACGGAATCGTCCGAGTTCAAGCACACGATCAAGCAGTCCCCGAGTTCGCGGGCAGCCGCCAGGGACCGGACATGCCCGGCATGCAGCAGGTCGAAGCACCCGCCGGTGGCCACCACCTTGCCGCCGCTTTCGCGCACGGCGCGGGCCAGCAGCAGCGGGTCGCTGATGCGGGGCCGGACCTCCACGGGCTCCCCTGCATCCGGAAGGGCGGATACCCCGCCGCTGGCCAGGAAGTCCGCGGCGTCGTGGACTGCGAGCACCGCGGCTTCGTCCAGCCCCCGGCCGGCCAGGAGGTGTACGGCAAGGCTGGCGGCAAGCCGGTCGCCGGCCCCGCAGGGATCACCGGCTTCCACCCTCGGGGCGGGAACGGGTTCCGGGCTGCGGCCGGGCCGGCACAGGACGGCGCCCTGCTCTCCCTTAGTCACCAGGACAGCCTGGCTGCCCCATTCCTCCAACAGGACAGTGCCTGCCTCCGCGGCAGGATCGCTACCGGGACCGGGTGCAGCAGACAGCCGGACAGCTGCCGGCTCCTGCGGCGTTTCCTGCCGGGCTTCCTTCCGGCCGCGCGACTGCGCGGCTTTCTGGGCTTCAGCCAGGTTTGGCGTGACGACGGCGACGCCCGGCACCGGGTCCGGCCCGGCGGGGTGCGGGTCCCAAACGATGGGAACCTCATCCGCCATCCGGGCCAGGAGCTCCCTTAATTGAGGGTTGGCGGCAAGGCCACGGCCGTAATCGGCCACGATGATCACACCGGCCTTCTCCACCGCACGGAGCATGGCCGGGCTGACCTCCGGGACGGGAGTCTTTCCACACCCCTGGTCAAAGCGGACCACTGGGTGCGATCCTGCCCGGACCCGGGTTTTGACCGGCGAGGCATAACCGCTGGGACCGGACACGAGCCGCACTCCGGCGAGCTGCCCTTGAAGCTGCCTGCCGGCGTCGTCATCGCCCAAAACCGTCACCAGCGTGACGGGCCAGTTGTCCTGCGCAAGCATCCGGGCGACCAGGCCTGCTCCCCCGGCGCGGCGCTTGACTCCGGACACGTCCACCACGGGCACGGGTGCATCGGGGCTTAACCGCGTGGCTTCACCGGACAGGTCCACGTCCAGCATCACATCGCCCACCACCACGATCCTCATGCCACACCACCGCGCTTCTGCAGCCCCTGGTTTTGCACACCAAGGTTTGTCAAAGCCAGCGGATCAGCGGACCCGCGCCGGCCCACCTCGAGGTCGAAGGCGCGGCAGACGGCATGCAGGGCGATCAGATGGCCCTCCTGGGCGTTGGCGTTGAGCGCATCAATCATGACTGCCTCGTCGCAGGCGTCAGAGAGTGGATTGGGGCCCTTCCCCGTGAGCGCCCAGGTGGTGATGTTCAGGCGCGACGCTGCTTCGGCAGCCCGCAGCAGGTTGGGGCTCTTGCCGCTGGTTGACAGCAGCATCAGGACGTCGCCGGACCTGCCGTGGGCCCGCACCTGGCGGGCGAAAACGTCGTCGTACCCGTAATCGTTGGCGATGGCCGTCATTGCCGAGGATTCCGCGTGCAGCGAGATGGCAGAGAACGGCACCCGCTCGCCGTCGAACCTTCCCACCAGCTCCGCCGTGAGGTGCTGGGCCTCCGCAGCCGATCCGCCGTTTCCGGCGGCGAGGAGCCGCTGGCCGCGGAGCAGGCGCTGGGCGAGCTCCACTCCCCAAGCGGCCAGGCGGCCGGATTGGCTCCGCAGCGAATCGAGGGCCGGCACCACGTTGTCCAGGTGCGCGCGCACCGCCTCCGCGCTGTCCGGATCCACAAAAGCGGCGCCGGGCAGCACCGCGGGCAGCGGGGCCGGCCGTGCCAGGACCGGCAGGTCGGCTTCACGAAGGGACCATTCCGCAGTCACAGTGCCGCTCCTTCCATCGGGACGACGCCGGGGGCAGCCCCGGCCACCGCCAGCTGATAGGCCTTTTCGGTTTCGGCTGCAACGCGGTCCCAGGAGTACCTGGCCCGTGCGCGCCGCTTTCCTGCATCCCCGAGCTCCGTCCGCAGGGCGGGGTTCTCCAGCAACAGCGCCAGCGCTGACGCGATGGCCTCCGGGTCCCGCGGCGGCACGTGCAGCCCGGTCCCGTGGTCAACCACTGTGTCCCTGAGTCCGCCCACAGCAGCAGCAACTACAGGGACGCCGCAGGCCATGGCCTCGAGCGGGACGATGCCGAAAGGCTCGTACCAGGGCGCGCACACCACTGCATCGGCACTGCGGAAGATGCCGGGCATCTCGCCGCGGGACACCTGGCCCTGCAGGTTCACGTGGTCCGCAACGCCGAGTTCCCCGGCAAGTTCCAGCAGCCGGCGGACTTCGGGATCGGCGTGCAGCACGCCTGATTCTGCGCCGCCGCCCACAATCAGGAGTTCGACGTCGTCAAAACCCGCGTCCCTGAGGTACGGCAGCGCACGGATCACCAGGTCCACGCCCTTGCGCGGCACCAGGCGGCCCACGGAGAGGATGCGGTGCTTGCGCTGCCTGGCGGCTGCCGGGCCTTCTGCGGAAAAGAAGCCCAGGTCCACCCCGCAGGGGGCAATGGAAATCTTTGCCGTGTTGATGCCCATGGCTTTGAGTTCAAAAACTTCGTCGGAGCAGGTGGCAACGATCCGGTCCACGGACCGTCCAACTCCGGGTTCGAGCCAGCGGCGTTCGGCCGGGCTGGTGTCCTCCACGCCCTGGTGCCGCCGCTTGACCGTGCCCAGGGCGTGGAAGGTCTGGATGACGGGAACCCGGTAACCCTGCTCCGGCCGGCGGGCGGCGTCCAGGGCCGCCAGGCCGGACATCCAGAAGTGGCCGTGCACCACATCAGGAGGACGCTGGCTCCAATCCCGCGCCACGCCGTCGGCAAGCTCGCCCATGTAGGGCAGCAGCTCATCCTTGGGGACGTGCCGGGCAGGTCCGGCGTCCACGTGGACCACTTCGAACCGGCGCCCCACACGGACCCTTTCCGGAAGCTCCGTTGCGTCCCGGCGGGTGTAGACAGTGACGTGGTGGCCGCGCTTGGCAAGTGCTTCGGACAACGCGGCAACGTGCACGTTCTGCCCGCCGGCGTCCACCCCGCCCAGCGCCGCCAGCGGACTGGCGTGCTCGGAAATCATTGAGATCTTCATGGGGTCTTCCTCTCTCGCGCCGGGACAAGGATCTTCTCGTCCAGGCCGTCGTTGCTGGCGGTAAGCGGGTGCAGGGTCCCCCCGCCCAGGTCCGCGAGGAGCTCATCCCAGCGGTCCTGGAACCTGCCCAGGCTGTAGCGTTCCAGTGCCGCCTCACGGGCGGCGACGCCCCGCCGTCGGGCTTCATCCGGATTGGCGACGAGCCGCTGCGCGCAGCGGAGCAGCTCGTCGATATCGGCGGACACGATGCCGGCCTCCGGCGGCACGGCCCGCGGGGCTTCGGTGGTGGCCAGCGCAACCACCGGCATGCCCAGGTGCATGGCTTCCAGCAGGGACAATCCCAGGGAGGTCCAGCGCATGGGGTGTACATAGACACGGCAGCGGGCCAGCTCGCGGTGCAGCTCGCGGGTCTGAAGGTCGCCGCGGACCATCAGCCGGGAGGCGTCAATTCCGGCGGCAGCGGCCAGGCCATCGGTCTTCATGCCGAACACCTGGAGCCGGGCAACGGAGGCGAATGCGGGCAGGAGGTCCGTGCCGGTGACCCTGCCGCGGCGGATGGGTTCATTCACCACCACGCCCAGCTCCGGCAGCTCACCGGTGTAGAGCTGCCC
Organism: Pseudarthrobacter sp. fls2-241-R2A-168; assembly: GCF_030209335.1. Classification (NCBI taxonomy): domain Bacteria; kingdom Bacillati; phylum Actinomycetota; class Actinomycetes; order Micrococcales; family Micrococcaceae; genus Pseudarthrobacter; species Pseudarthrobacter sp. fls2-241-R2A-168. The sequence goes on along the minus strand of NZ_JARVSG010000044.1, from coordinate 6,242 downwards.
CGGGTCTGGAATCCCGTGTTCGATGACCAGGCTGCGCGCTGATCCGTTATCCCACGCCAGCTTGTTGAAGTGCGTGACGTGCACCAGGGGGATGGTGTCCTGGTCCGCAAGCGGATGCCGGGTAAACGGAAAATCGCCCTTGGGGGTGTTGTGCTCCACGTACACGGCCGGCAGGTCAACTCCAGGCCTGCGGCCGAGCAGCCGTGCAACTTCTGCGATTTCCTCAGGGCGCTGCAGGACGACGGCGTCAACGGCGTCCGCGTCCAGTGCGGCAGGATCCACCTCCCGCACCGACGCCGGCCAGTCCCTGCCGGCACGGCCCAGTCCCCAGGCACCACCCCCCGGCAGGACAGGAAGCAGGTACTCGTGACGGCCACGCACAAACGCGTCCGTCCATGAACCGTGGACATGCCAGAGCAGGATTCTCATCTGTTGCGGGCCTTTCTACGGGTACTGACGTGGGTACTGAAGGAGCTCACCCCGCCGATCAGGCGCTCCACGGCCGCCACCACTTCCTCCGGCGAAACCGAGTCAAGGCACGGGTGGCCCGGCACGGGGCAGACCCGGGCGCGGGACATCCGGCAGGCGGCGTTCTGGTCCCCGAGCAGCTCCAGCGGGACTCCATACGGCGCCCACCGGATTGCCGGTACCACCGGCGAAAAGAGGCAGGCCACCGGAGTGCCAACGGCTGCGGCGAGGTGAGCCGGCCCGGTGTTGCCGGTGACCACGGCGTCGGCCCCGGACATCACCCCGGCCAGGGTGTGGAGGTCCGTGCGGCCGCCAAGGTCGAGGGCCGACGGTCCGGCGACTGTCGCCGTCAGGGAGGTTTCTCCAGGGCCGCCGGTCACCACCACCCGGTGCCCGGCGCCCTGCAGGAGTTCGACGGCGGCAGCATGGTGCAGCGGCGGCCACGCCCTGGCAGGGACGGCGGCTCCGGGATGCACCACGACGTAGGGTTCGTCACCCACGAGGTCCCGGACGCCGGGTACCGATGCGAGGCGGAGTTTGCCATCGTCCCCGGCAGGCAGCCGGAACCCGCCCGCTTCGGCGATGCCCAGCGCGCGCTCGGCCTCGGGCTGGTCTTCGGGAAAGTCCTCGCCGGGCTTGAGCCGTACATCCAGCAGGGAGCCGGCGTAATCGGTGGACGCCCCGGTGATCCGTTCCACGCCGGCCAGCCGGAGCAGCAGTGCCAGCGGCAGGGGTGACTGGTGGAAGGAGGTGAGGATGACGGCCTCGGTAATCCTGGAGTTACGGACATACTCGATGAGCCTGTCTACGTGCGGACCGGTCATCCGGGGAGCGGGATTCATGATCCACGGGCTGTCCCAGCTGTAGACCTCGGCCACGCCCGGCAGCATTGCCGCCGCCGCCTCGCCCTGCCGTCCGCACAGCATTACCACCTGGTTCGGGCGGCTGCTGTCGCGGAACCGGCCGTTGGCGACTGCCCGCACGGCGGGCCCGGCCAGCAGGACATCACCCATGCTGTCCAGGCGTGCCACCAGGACGCTGCCCATCAGGGCTGCCCCACGAGCAGTGAGACGGCTTCGGCCAGGTTCCGGGCCACCAGCTGGGCCTCGGCCACCTCCTCGAGCCGGGTCACGGGGGTGGGAACGAGGACGCCCGTTGCTCCGGCGGCTTCGGCGGCGCGCACGTCGGCACCGATATCGCCAATGAGCGCGGCCTCCGATTCCTGGATGCCAAGCTTGCGGCAGGCACTGTGCACCATTCCCGGTGCGGGCTTGCGGCAGGAGCAGAGGTCCTGCTCCGCATGGGGGCAGACTTCCCACACATCAAAGGGCCCCAGCAGCTCCTCCACCCTGGCATTGACGCCGGCCACGTCGGCGGCGGTAATCAGGCCGCGCGCGATTCCGGACTGGTTGCTGACGACCCCGATGGCGACCCCGTCGGCCCGAAGGGCGTCCAGGACGGCCTTCGCGCCCGGCATCGGCGTCACCCGGCCGGGATCCCCGTTGTAGGGCACATCAACTACCAAGGTCCCGTCCCGGTCGAACAGGACAGCACGGAACTTCGAGGTTACGGAGCTTCCCATACACACTCCGTTCCCCACTGCTGCTGCTCCTAAACAGGGGCTGCTGCTTTTCTCGCCTTTGAACAGGCAAGATAGGACACCGCCGGGCTCCCCCGGTGCTGGGGCCGCCTCCGGCACGCCTTGGGAACTAACAGCTTCCAGCCCCGAATGCTGCCCTGGAGGTAGTCCGGCGGGATGGAATTTTGCCGGAAACTGAGCCAGGAGCTGCGGAGCCCGTCGTTCCCTCCGAGGACCGGAAGGAGCCGGCAGAGCCAGTGGAGCGACTCGGTTCCGTCCGGACGCCGGCCACGTGACCGCTATTTAACAGGCGGCGCTGGAGCTCCACGAGCACCCGGGCCAGCCGGCGGGAAACCTGCATCTGCGACATCCCCAGCCGCTTCCCCAACTGGACCTGGGTTTCCTCACAGAAATAGCGGCGGTACAGCAGTTCCCGGTCCGCGGCATCCAGGTCCTGCATCGCCTCGCGAAGGCAGGCCAGGTCTTCAAGCCGTTCCAATGGCGTTTCCGGGCAGGCGAGCAAGTCGCCGATGGACGGGGCGTCGCTGTGCGGGTTGGCTGCGTCCAGTGAGTCCGGGTGCATGCTGCTCGACGCCGAGATGGCTTCCCGGACTTCGGTGGCGTCAGCCCCCAGCTCCGCTGCCAGCTCCTCCACACTGGGATTCCTGCCCAGCGCCTGGACCAGCTCCGGTTCCACGCGGAACATCCTGGTGCGGAGGTCCTGGATGTGCCTCGGAGGCCGGACCACCCACGTACGGTCACGCAGGTATCTCTTCAACTCCCCCGCGATAGTGGGTGCCGCATAGGCGGGGAAGCTTTCCCCCTTGGACTGGTCGAAGCCGCGGGCGGCCTTTACCAGTCCAAGGTAGGCCACCTGGTTCAGGTCGGCGCGTTCCCGGCCCCGGGCTTCAAAACGGGCGGCCAAGGCCTCGGCAAGGTCCAGATAGCTCAGGACCAGGTCATTTTCGAAGGTCTCCCGCAGCCGCCCCTGATTGTTGGCGGGCCGGATTTCCCTTGGTGGTTCCAGGCACGGCTCCTGGACGGGCGTATTATCCACGGCAAGCGCGGCGGAAGATTCGGGCATTGTCGTTGGTTCCCTCGGTCTGGTTCCGAAAGCCTGCGGCAAGACTTAGCAGTAGGAAATCATAAGGCTGCTTATAAAACAATCCTTCGCAGCATTAGGCTCGGCATGTAAGACGAAACTGCCCACTTCTGCCAAGGAGCCTTGCCATGCGCATCGCCATCACCGGAGCCAGCGGAAATGCAGGAACCGCGCTGCTGCGCAACCTGCACGGGAAACTCGCCAGCAGGCCGGGAAGCCTGGAGCTGACAGGCATCAGCAGGCGCCTGCCGGACACATCCCGCGCCCCGTACGCTGCGGTTGCCTGGCACACGCTCGATATTGGCCTGGAAAGCGACCGCGCCCGGCTGGAATCCGCGCTGACGGGCATTGATTGCGTGGTGCATCTGGCGTGGCAAATCCAGCCGAACAGGGACCTGGACCAGCTGTACCGGACCAATGTCACCGGAACGGCAAACGTACTGGAAGCCGCGCGGAAGGCCGGAGTCAAGCAGGTGCTCTGCGCGTCCTCGGTGGGCGCGTACAGCAAGGCGCCAAAGGACCGCCGGTCCGATGAATCGTGGCCTGCGACCGGCATGGCGGGTTCGCACTACAGCCGGCACAAGGCTGCCCAGGAAGAGCTCCTCGACAGGTTTGCGGCAGCGGAGCCGGGCATCGCCGTGGCAAGGCTCAGGCCGGCACTGATTTTCCAGCGTGGCGCAGGGAGCGAGATCGGCAGGTATTTCCTGGGGCCGATCATCCCCCGGCTCCTGCCGGGGAGGCTCTGGATTCCCCTGCTGCCCGCCCCGGACGACCTCATTTTCCAGGCCGTCCACGCAGACGACGTCGCCGAGGCCTACTGGCGGGTTATCGACCAGCGGGCATCCGGAGCTTTCAACATCGCAGCGGAGCCAGTGCTCACGCCGGAGGAACTTGCCCGGATCGTCCAGGCGCGGAGAATTCTTCCCATTCCCATGGGACTGCTCCATAAACTCGTGGGCCTCGCCTGGCGGCTCCACCTCGTGCCTACGGACTCCGGATGGGTTGAGATGGCGGCAGGCGCGCCCGTTATGGACACAAGCCGTGCCCGCCGGATCCTGGGGTGGGAAGCGAAAAAATCGTCAATAGAGGCCGTCCTGGACGTACTGGAGGGAATCGGGACGGGGGAAGGAGTGGCTCCCTCCCCCGTCCTGACGCCTCGTCAAGGCATCTCACCCCGTCAAGGCACCTGACCCAATCAAGGCGTCCCACCGAGTCGCGGCGTCCCACCCAGGAGCTAGGCAGCGTCCCGCACCCGGGTGGGATTCCGCCCCGTTTGCGGCCTAAATGCCTGAACGCGGATTTTCGCGGTCTACGTGCGAGCCGCCCTGGCCCGGACCGGCATCACCTTGCCGGCGGTCATCGCGTGCCCCATTCCCGGCTCCCGCTTCACGGGCAGTATCAGCGGCGTCGCGGGCCGCGTGAGTGCGGTTGCCGGCACCGGGGTTGGCGCCATCACGGTCCCGGTCTCCCTTGACATCGGGGTCAATCTCATCCGCTTTCCGGGTCCTTTCGCCCACGTCGTCACGGAGCGTCCTGGCCTCGGTGGCCTGCTGGTCCGCCTGTTGGCGCAAGCGTGCGGCTTCGACCTGCGCCTGTTCTGCATCCGCCCTGGCACGTGTTGCCTTGGCCTCGCGCTCACGGGCATCCAGTTCCCTGTCCTGGGCCTCGCGTCGGATTTCCGCAGCCTTCTCGCGGTGCGCGTCGTCCCGCTTTTGCTGGATCGCCTTCCGGCGTCGTCCTGTTGCGAGCAGCAGCAGCACAATCAGCACCACCACAACTATGGCAATTACTACCCAAACCCACGGAGCTATGTCCAAAATACCCACCACTTCCACCTAGATGCGACCGGGCCGGCGGAGGCCATTCCGGTTGATTTTTTTGGAACCGTTTATAACTCGCTTAGCAAGCGTACTTACCTTTTATTAGTAATCATGCTTATTATTTTAGGGCCAGTATCGCTGGTTCTTGATCAACAACCGGCCTTCTTGGAAAGAGAGAGCGAAGATGACAGAGAACCAATGGCCCGAGGATCCCGCTTACACGGCTCCGCCGGCCTCCACAGGAATCCCGGGCGAGCGAAGCGCCACCACTTTCCCGCCCGCCGCCACGCCCCAATATGGCGAGGTACCCTCGGGTGACACCGCTGGGACGTCCCGCAAGGAAGCGGCGAAAGAAGAAGCAGCAGATGTAGCCCGTACGGCGAAGGGCTCAGCACAAAATGTCGCCCACACTGCCAAAGATGAAGCTGCCAACGTCGCCGCCGAGGTGAAGTACAGCGCGCAGGACCTGCTGTCACAGGCAAAGTCCGGACTGACCAGCCAGGCCGGGACGCAGCAGCAGAAGGCGGCAGAAGGTATCCGGACCATCTCCAGCCAGTTGCACAGCATGGCAAGCGCTCCCGATCAGCAGGGCATGGCCAGTGATTTGATCCGGCAGGCTGCCCAGCGCAGTGAATCGGTGGCTTCCTGGCTTGAGAACAGGCAGCCGGGCGACCTGCTCGGCGAAGTCCAGAAATTCGCCCGCAACCGCCCCGGCACCTTCCTCCTGCTGGCAGCAGGCGCCGGTGTCCTGGCAGGCCGGCTCACCCGCAGCCTCACCGCCGGCGCCACCGAAAGCCAGAGCGGCACCAGCAGCAGGGGACTTTCGGGCCAGTACTCCAGCCCCTACGGCGACCAGTACGGCAGCACTTACAGCGACCAGTACAGCGAGGGCTACGTCCCCACAGGCGGAACAGTACCGCCTCCCCCGGTCCAGCAGCCGGGCCCGGCCACCACGAATGCAGGCTACGACGACGTCGCTGCCGGCACCATGTATCCAACAGCTGCGTCCACCGCCAGCCCCCTGGGCAGCCCTGACCTGGTGGAAGAAGAACCCTGGTCCGGCAACCGGACGGCCGAGGACCCGTTGGGCGACCGTACCCTTGCCGATGATCCCATGGCCGGCGACCCCCTGACCCGGGACCGCTCCAGGGACGGCCAGTCTGGTGGACTGTGATGAGTAGCCAGATTCCGGAGATGCCGCCGAGTGAGGCGCATCAGAAAGCGGATAACGCGTCGTTGGGTGAGTTGCTCGGTGAGGTGACCCGGGACCTGT